>NZ_JAWXYB010000002.1 GCF_033842475.1 Acidiphilium acidophilum
GCCCGAAGTAACGAAACGCCCTGCGCTGTAGCATAAGCGGACAAAGTGGGAACGTTGACTGGTTGGGATGGAGGTTTTCTGCGGGTTTGAGCGGAGAGCGCGGTTCTGAGGCCGGAACCGCGCGATGACGGAAAACACCTGTTTTCCGTCGGTGGTCCGAGACCTGCCGAAAAGTCCCAGATTTTGTGCCGAATCATGTACGGAAAACATAGTCGGAATGGCATGATATACGGAAACCGTCTCGAAGGGGATTTCCGTACATGCTGATCGGCTACATGCGCGTCTCGACCGACAATGACCGACAGGTGCTCGACCTGCAACGCGACGCCCTGCTCGGAGCCGGGGTCGATGAGCGGCATCTGTTCGAGGATCGTGCCGGGGGCAGCCGGCGCGACCGGCCGGGCCTCGCTGCGGCACTGGCCTATCTGAAATCCGGCGATTGCCTCGTGGTCTGGAAGCTGGACCGGCTCGGCCGGTCGCTGCCGCATCTTCTGGAGACGGTGAACAGCCTTAGGGCGCGTGGCGTCGGCTTCCGGTCGCTGACCGAGCAGATGGACACCACGACGCCGCAGGGGGAATTCCTGTTTCATGTCTTTGGCGCTCTGGCGCAGTTCGAGCGTTCGCTGATCCAGGAGCGTGTGCAGGCAGGTCTGGCGGCCGCCCGTCGGCGGGGCAGGCGTGGTGGCCGACCGATGGCGATCGATGCCGAGAAGCTGGCGGCGGTGATCGCGGCGCTGGACGCTGGTGCCACGAAAGCGTCGGTCTGCCGCACTTTCGGCATTTCGCGGAGTACGCTGGTCGACTCTCTGGCACGGATCGGCTGGTCTCCTGCCCTCAACAGGCAGGAGGGAGGGACCAGTGGGTCATCGACGGATATTGACCGGGGAACAGATCGCACAGCTGTTCGACCCGCTGACTGATCGACGCGGCATAATTCGTCACTACACGCTGTCTGCTGCGGATCTTGCAATGATCCGGCGCGGGCGGGGCGATCATCACCGTCTCGGTCTGGCTCTCATGCTCTGTTACCTGCGGTATCCCGGCCGGCCGCTCCATGCCGGCGAGATACCCGATCCTGCCCTGGTCTCGTTCGTCGCCACACAGATCGACGTCTTGCCGGATTCCCTCGGTGCTTATCTGAGGGTGGATCAAAATCGACGCCGGCATTCGGCGGCATTGCAGGATCGCCTCGGGTTGCGGCCATGGGGGCCGCGCGTGGCGGCAGACCTTGCCGACTGGCTGCTGGCGCATGCACTGGAAGCCGACCGGTTGGTCGATCTGGCGGCTTTGGTGCTGGAAGAGTGCCGCGGTCGCGGGATTCTTCTACCGCCCCCGGCGCGCCTCGAGCGGCTCTGCATCGAGGTTCGATACCGCGCGCGCCGGGAAATCGAGCGTCGGCTGACCGAGGGTCTGTCCGCCGATCAGCGGCGTCGGCTGGATGCGTTGACGGAGCGGCGCCTGGACACCAGCCAGAGCTGGCTGGCCTGGCTTCGCCAGATCCCGGAATCGGCAAAGCCGGCGTCCATGCTCGGGGTGATCGAGCGGTTGGAGCACATCCGGGCAATCGATATCGATCCGGCGCGCGGTCACCGGATCAATCAATCCCGGCTCGCCCAGCTTGTTCGCGAGGCCGGCCGGACCACGGTGCAGCATGTTGCCGGCTACGAGCGCCGGCGCCGGCATGCCGTGCTCACCGCGATCGATCTCGATCTGTCGGCCCGCCTGACGGATCAGGCGATCACTCTGTTCGAGCGGCTGATCGGCGCGATGTTCCGCAAGGCGGAAGGCCGACATGCCCGGGCGTTCCAGGCCGAAGGCCGGGCGATCAACGAGAAGGTCCGGCTTTATGCGAGGATTGGCGCCGCCCTGATGGCTGCGCGCGCCGGCCAGGGCGATCCCTTCGCGGCGATTGACAAGGTGATACCCTGGGACCGGTTCTGCTCGACCGTTATGGAAGCGGAAACTCTGGTTCGTTCGGAAGATTTCGATCCCTACGAGGTGCTGAGCGAACATTATGCCGGCATTCGGCGCTGGGCGCCGGCGTTTCTGGCCACTTTCGAGTTTCAGGGTGTTCCCGCCGCGGCGTCGTTGATGCGCGCGATCGCCATGCTGCGCGCCATGAACAGCGCGGGAGCCTCGACGCTGCCCAAGTCAGCGCCGACCGCCTTTGTCCGGCCGCGCTGGGCGCGGCATGTCCTCACGGCACACGGCATCGACCGGCGTTATTACGAACTCTGCGTCCTGGCGGAATTGCGCCAGCGCCTTGCTGCCGGCGATGTCTGGGTTACCGGCAGCCGGCAATACCGGGCCTTCGAGGAGCGGTTGATCTCCAGGGAGACGCTGCAGGTCCTGCAGAAAGCGTCCGGCATTCCGGTTGCCATCGAGACTGACTTCGATCGCTTTATCGAGACCAGGCGGACCTGGCTGGATGCGCGGCTGGCCGAGGTCGACGCCCGTGCCCGGGGCGGGCTGCTTCCCGATGTGACGATCGAGAAGGGCGTGCTGAGAATCACGCCGATCGAAAAATCGACTCCGCCCGAGGCCGAAGCGCTGGCAGCGAAGCTCTATGCCACGCTGCCCCGCATCCGGATCACCGACCTGCTGACGGAAGTGGCCGGCTGGACCGGCTTCCTGGACTGCTTCACCCATTTGCGCACCGGCGAAGCCGCCGCTGATCCCCGGGTGCTGATGGCGGGGCTGCTGGCCGATGGCCTCAATCTCGGCCTGACCCGGATGGCCGAAGCCTGCAGCATCGCCAGTCTGGGCCAGCTCGCCTGGACCGCTGACTGGCACATCCGCGACGAGACCTACGCCCTGGCGCTGCGCCGCCTGGTCGAACACCAGAGCCGCGAGCCGCTCGCCGCCCTCTTCGGGTCGGGAACCGCCTCATCCTCGGACGGGCAGTTCTTCCGCGCCGGCGGTTCTGGCCGTGATGCGAGCCGGATCAATGCGCACTACGGCCCCGAACCGGGTCTGAAATTCTACACCCATCTCTCCGATCGCTACGCGCCGTTCCATACCAGGGTGATCGCCGCAACCGCCAGCGAAGCCCTGCATGTCCTCGACGGCCTGCTTGATCATCACGGCGATGCGCCGCCACGTCAGCACCGGCACCATACCGATGGCGGCGGGGTGTCGGATCATGTCTTTGCCCTGTGCGCCCTGCTCGGATACGTATTCGCGCCGAGAATTCCTGACCTGAAAGACCGGCGTCTCTACAGTTTTGCCAGACCGGCAGCCTATCCGACGCTCGCGCCGATGATCGCCGGCCGCATCAACGTCGATCTCATCCGCGCCCATTGGCCCGATCTCCTGAGGATCGCCACCTCGATCCGCACCGGCACGGTGTCCGCGTCGGTGATCCTGCGACAACTCGCCGCCTACCCACGACAGAACGCCGTTGCCGCGGCACTGCGCGAACTCGGCCGTCTCGAGCGGACGCTGTTCACCCTCGACTGGCTGGAAGATCCGGGCCTGCGCCGTGAAAGCAGTCATGAACTCAACAAGGGCGAGGCCCGCAACAGCCTGGCCCGCGCCGTCTTCATTCACCGGCTCGGCGAAATCCGCGACCGGACCTTCGAGAACCAGACACATCGAGCCTCTGGCCTGAATCTCCTGGTCACCGCCATCATCCTCTGGAACACACGCTATCTCGCGCAAGCCATACAGGCCCTACGCCAGGTCGAGGATGTGCCCGGAACCCTCCTCAGACATCTCTCGCCGATCGGCTGGGAGCATGTGAACCTGACCGGCGACTACATCTGGAGCGCCAATCAGAAATCGACGGAAAACCATGCCGGATTGCGGCCGCTCCGGCCAATCCCCGACACGACCACCCACGCAGCCTGATGTTCCCACTTTGTCCGCTTATGCTACAGCGCGGGGCGATCCGTTACTTCGGGCCATCCTGGCCTGCAGGTAGACGCCGTCGGCCCAGACATAGACATAGCGGCGCGCCGAGAGATCGCGGCGCTGCCAACGATCATACTCCTCCTGCCAGCCTGCCGTGAGGCGGGAAATCACCGCCGGCGACAGGTTCGGCGCGTCCGCCCCGAGCAACGCCGTCAGCGCCTCCTGGAAATCGCCGGTGGAGACGCCGCGCAGATACAGCACGGGCAACAGGGCATCGAGGCTTTTCGAGCGGCGTGCCCAGCGCGGCAGGATCGCCGAGGTGAAGCGGATCCTCGTCTCCGCCGACACGCCCGGCGCGCGGTCACGCACCTTCGGCCGCTGCACCGGGATCGGACCGATCCCGGTCTGGATCGCCCGTTCCGGGCCGGCGCCGTGCCGGACAACACGCTGCCGGCCGTCGGGCAAGAGTTCCTCGCTGAACTGGGCAACGAAACTGGCCGCCTCGGCCTTCAGGGCCGCCATCAGCATCTGCCGCGCGCCCTCACGGGCTATCTCCGTCAACGGATCGATGATCGAACCAGGCTGATGAAAAGAGGTGATCGTGCTATTCTCGTTCATAGGCGTATCGCTCCTCAGGGAGGTTCTGGCAGGCTTGGACACCCGCCACGATACGCCGCCTTCTCAGACCTCATCACCCATTTTCAGCCATAGCCCCTACCTCTATCAGAGGTAGCGTTTGGAGAGTTTGCGCCGCCCGACCAAACCAAGACCGACAAGGCCAGTGCCGAGCAGAAGAAGGGAGCCGGGTTCGGGTACTGGTGTACCGGGTGTCGGCGTCAGTGTTTCTGATATAAGATCATAATGATTCTTTGTCCCATCCCAGTTAATCTTAAAATCCGGACTATATCCAGAAAATGTCCCAGACGATAGCGTAACATTGAATACATAATTAATGCTTGTATTGGCTGGCAATATCGGGCCAGTCGGGGCTGTTTCGGCCATGAAGCAGTAGAAATTTCCAGTTCCGTTACAGCCGTTTGCGTTTAGACCTCCTATTGATTCTGTGAATCCTGACGGGGCCAGAGCACTCGCAAAATTTGAGGGCTGGTTGAAAGCAAACGACTGTACGCCATAGCGCCCACCTTCTGTATCGGAAGGGCCATTTATGCCTGCGATATTAAGGGTGAACTGATCCGTTAAGGGATTGGCTGTGATTGAGCAACCTGATGTCTGGAAAATAGGGCGAGCGGGGGTCAGGCATCCTGGTAGTCCCACTTGATGTAGCCCTTGGTGTCGGCGGCCCATTTTTCATCGATTTCGACGAGGACGGCGCTGACGAGGCGTTCGAGGGAGGCTTCGTTGGGGAAGACCCTGATTTTGGTGGTGCGGCGTTTGAGTTCCTGCTGGATGCCGCGTTCCATGGGGTTGGAAGTGCGAAGCCGGCGCTGGTGGGGTTCTGGCAGTGTGAAGACGGTGAGGCCTTCGGGGATATTTCGTTCGAGCCAATCGGCGAGCTTTGGTGCGGTGTCGCGATAGGCATTGACGAGGGTTGTGAGAGCGATCTGGGCAGCGGCGAGGGAATTTGCGTTCCAGACGGTCCGGAGTTCTGCGCCGATGCGTTTGCGGATGGCGTGGTTGGGGGCGTGGTGGATGGCGTTTTGGGCGAGGTGGAACTGGCATCGTTGCCAGTGTGCGGCGCCGAAGACGGCGCGGCGTGCGGCGTGCAATCCGGCATGGTCATCGGAGACGATGAATTCGACGCCTCGCAGGCCACGCTGATGGAGGCTTTCGAGGAAGGCACGCCAATGGACTTCGGCCTCGGAAAGGGCGACCGAGACGCCGAGGACACGGCGGCGTTCATCGGGTCCGATGCCGATGGCCGAGAGCACGGCGGCATCGCGGACGACGCCATTATCGCGCATTTTTTCATATCTGGCGTCGAGGATGAGGTAGCGGATCTCGGCGAGGGGTCGGGTGCGCCAGGCGGCGAGTTCGTCATCGAGCAGCTTGCTGGCGCGGCTGACCTGAGCGGAGGAGAGGCTTTCGATGCCGAATTCGCGCATGACGGCCTCGACGTCGCGGGTGGAGACGCCTTTGATGTACATTTCGGCGACGGCGACCATGACGGCGCGGACCGAGCGTCGGCCGCGTTCGAGGGACTGTGGGTAGAAGGGTTCGCCCACGTGACCGGCGGTTTTGGGGACATCGACGGTGATCGACCCGGCCGGGGTATCGATCCGCTTGGGCTTGTAGCCATTGGCGTAACCCTGACGATCGGGGTTGCGCTCGTAGTGACTGGCGTGGAGGAAGCGTTCGCGCTCGATCTGCATGGCGAGTTCGAAGGTCCTGGCAAATACCGTGGCGATATCGCCTGCGCCGTTTTCGATCAGATGTTCCAAAAGTGCCTCGATAATCGTATCCTTTTTGGCGTCCATTCATCGGTCTCCATGTTGGTGTGAACAACTGCATGGAATACCAGAATGAACAGCCCTTGCCGGGGCATGCCCCGGCAAGGGCACCAACTCCCAACCCAAAATGAATTTCCAGACGTCAGGTTACACCACCATTGGCTGTCGCTGATTCGGTCAGCGTATAGGTGAGGCCATCGGCGATCAGGCTGGCGCGAGCGCCTGCCGTTGTAAGCCCCAGGATGACGACAGCGCTGGCAACATGGCGAAACTTCAACATGAACGTCCCTTTCGAAAGGCTGGCGTTGACTGACGCGGTCGGTTCATTTCGGTTCGGCTGCTTTACGCAGGGAAGGCGCCGATTTTGGCCGCAAAATAGAACAAGCAATTCCCATGCCGAGCTAAATAAGTTCGTAAAATCAATGAATAAAATATTTTAGACAAGCGAGATGTAAAATATACTGACACTACTTTTGGTCGAGTCATTCATGAAAAACATCTTTGGTTGTATAAATTGGGCGAATAGCCGCAATGCCAGAACCCGTATCATGGAATTTCGTCGAAAGTCCCCTGGCATGCGTTGGCAATTCAGGATCTGATAAGGGAACATTATCAGATATAGACTGCGGCTGAGTTGGCCATCCGTCTTGGCGGCGCTCGAAAAGGGGCAGCGACTTCAATTGCGGCGCAGCCAAGGTAGTGTCGTCACGACATGACGCGAAGCGCGGGGCATGTTGTGACGTGTTCCTGCAGCCGCCGACGACCGGGCGCCGTTTTGGCGCCCGGCTTTTGTGTTCAGGCGCGACGACGCTTGCGCCGCAGGATGGCGGCGAGGCCGAGCAGACCGGTGCCCATCAGTGCCAGCGAACCAGGTTCGGGGACCTGCATGGTGATGGTAGCGTTGTCCGACCCCTTGCCGTCCGCGATAATCTTGAACACTTCGGTGATCGAGTACGGGTTGGTCGAACTGAGATTGACCGCCACGGGCGCGGAATTCTGGATTCCGGAACTGAGCCCCAGGAAGGTCGCCGTACCCAACTGGGTGGCCATTCCGTTCAGCGCATTGCTCGCATCGTAGTAAGTGGTCTCGGTTACACTCGACAGCGCGCCCGAGGGCTGGTTCAGCGTGAACCCGCTCAGGAAGGACTGGATGCCGGTCGGCGACGTGATTCCGGTTTCCGACGCGTAGACATACAGCGTGCCACCCGCAGACGTGGAGGTATTGATGCTGTTGGTGCTAAAGTTATCTGCAGGCAGAAGATCGCCGCTGCTACCGATCTTGTTGATTGTGAACGTACCGAAAGAGCCATTGTAGTAGGGGCCGCCCGGGGCCGGAGACTGCGTGACATAATTCGCGTAGCCGGCCTCCTGCAGGGTGATGGTGATCACAGGCGTCGCATGGGCGACCGGCATTCCGACCAGAGCAATGGCGCCGCATACCGCTGCGCCGAGCAATGCCGATTTCAGTGATTTACGTTTCATCGTCCTCATTTCCTAATCGCCTTGGGCCACGAAGGTTGCTGCCGTTTGCCGTAAAATTTAATAATGCGCCGTTTTACCGGCGAATTTTCGAATGCAAAAATAATGCCATTTTATTAGCTTTTGTTTTTCAATCTCTTATCATTGCGTTTTCGGCACGAGCTGAGAGACGTGTAAAGTTTTCTGACTCGTTACCCCGAGGGCGGCCGATCGGAGCAGGAGCCGGACGCTACGGGCAAGGAGACGAGCGCCGGCGGCGGGTGCCGAAAGGTCCCATTCAGTCGCACGGCCGGATCGGACACGAGGAACTGATGCGCATGGAACTGGATCGCTCAGCAAGATCCACGTACAGTCGCCCAGGCAGCCTGATCAACGGACCCAGGGGATGCTGAAACACCGCCCCCCCCAATCACGCCAAGGTCTTCGCCGTATGGATACAATTGATGCAAATTGATGTCGGAGTTATTTCGCGTCTGAGTGCCGCGGCAAGATACATACGCCACGAGGATGCTGAACGGCTCGCCTGGCCGAAGGCGGCGCTGTTGATTTTTCTTGTCTCGATCGCGGCCTGGACCGTTATTCTGGCGTTGTTCATCTGGCTTTGAAATCGCTGGCGCGCATGGCACGAGGAAGCTACAGCTAGTCAACCGTCATTCGTGCCGCATCAAACCGCCTCTCGGCCCGACGCCCCTTGCCCTACAAACGTGGGTATCACAACCAGCCTGATGAATTCGAGTGTGGCCCGCATCTTCGGCGCTAGGATTCTACCTATTCCTCGCTACTGGGCACGGTGATGGCCGTGAAGATAGAAGGCTATGTCCATGACAGCGATGACACTGATCATCACAACAGCAAAAGACGCGATCGGACGATCATAGAGAATGACGCTTTTCGCGCTGATGCAATCCACGACACGAATGAAGCGTTGCCGCAGCGACACCATCCCAAAGACCCTTTCTTGTCCAATATATTACTGTTTTTTCATTTTTGATCTTATCGATGTCCAGGCTCGCGGAATAGTTGAAATTCTGCATGGCTGATTTTTGCGATCTTCCGTCTGCGCAATCTTAATCAGCCAGGATCCTCGGCTCGGCGAGGCAGAGGCGATCGTGCTGGCGGTGCTCGGGCTCAGCCGCGCGCTTGCCGTCTCGGTGGTCGCGGAAGGGGCGGAAACTCCATCAACTCCCGATCGTGCCGCCCGCCGGGGATCTGGGCCTCAGCGGATTCACGCCTCGTGGCACCAGCGCGATCGCGCTTACCCCTGCCCTACTCGAACAGCGTGGCGACCGTGGCTAGTACGTCATCCAGGATCACCGCCGGCAGCGTGTCCACCTTGCGAGCATTGCGGGCGCTCAGATCGAGCGCGCGCGGTTGATCGCACCGCACGACGCCCGTTGTTTTGATACCGCTGATTGGAACAGCGAACCCGACACGCCTGGCGAAATCGCCGCCGTTGGTTATCGGCAGGATGACCGGGCATTGCGTCAGGCGGTTGAAGGCATCCGGGGACACGACCAGCACCGGCCGATGGCCGCGCGGCTCGTGTCCTGCCGTCGGCTCAAGATCGACCTGGTAGATATCACCGCGATTCATCAAATCAGTTCTTTTCCGACCGCTGGGGTGTCGATCCATTCGCGTTGTTCGGCCGGCAGCGGATAGACGCCGGCTGCTTCGGCCTCGGCGAGCAGTTCGGCCATCGTGTAGCGCGGCCGGGCTTGCGGCTCGACGACCAGGCGGCCGTTATCGACGGCCAGGCCGACCTTGGCACCCGGTGCCAGGTGCAGGACATCGAGCAGTGCGGGTGGCACGGCTAGCATGATAGACCCGCCGACCTTGCGCAGATTTGTGGTGTGCATAGCAATCTCCTTGTAATTATATTAAAATATAATATTTGCGACCGCCCTTGCAAGCCAAATCCTGCTTGGCTGTCCACAAATCCATAGGGCGTCCTGGGGTGCTTCCATCCATCCCCAGGACGGCCGGGGGAGATTGTGGGCAGGCGCTGCCTACCCTTACGTTTAGTATTGTTTTAATATCCAAATAGTACTAATATATAATGCACATAACTACCAAAGGTAGCCCATATGATTTTAACCGTAGGCAATACCAAGGGAGGCGTCGGCAAGACCACGTTGGCCGTGCAGCTCGCCATCTCCCGCGCGATGGCTGGGCGTGACGTGTGGCTGATCGACGGCGACCGCCAGGGAACGGCAGCGGCGGCCATTGCCGCCCGCTCCGAAGCCGGCAGAAAGCCAGGCATCGCGTGCGCGCAGTATGCAGACGGCAAGGAGTTGCGCGGCCAGGTGCAGCAACAGCGCGATAAATGGCAGGACATCATCATTGATGCCGGCGGCCGTGACTCGACGGCCTTGCGTGCGGCACTGATTCTGTCCGATGTGCTGCTGGTGCCCTTTGCTCCTCGCTCCTACGATGTGTGGGCACTGGATGACATGGCCTCACTGGTTGACGAAGCGAACAGCGTTCGCGACGGCTTGCGATGTTTTGCCGTGATGAACCAGGCCGATCCTGGCGAGCACTCGGCCGACAACGCCGAGGCAGCGGCAGCCGTCGCAGAGGTTCCGCAGTTCGCCTACCTGCCGGTGCCGATCCGGCGCCGCAAGGCTTTCAGTAATGCCGGCGGTGCTGGCCTGGCCGTGGCTGAGCTGGCCCCGCGCGACCCCAAAGCCTGCGCCGAACTAGAAGCATTGGTTTCATCACTTTTTAATATCCATACGCACTCCTAAAAGGAGCCTATAGCATGGTAATCCAACGTAAGCCCAAGACGACGCCGGCCGCGCAAGCGGCGGCCGTGGATGCTTTTGTATCCGGCGCCCCGGACGCCGCCCACGCGGCGCCGGCCGCCGGCGCCTACAACAAGGGCGTGGCGAAAGGGAACAAGCGGCAGATCAGCCTTACCATCGCCCCCGATTTGCTGCGCCGCGTGGACGAGATCGCCAAGCGCACCGGACAGGGCAGGGCAGGCATCATCAACATGGCCATTTATCGCGCCATAGAAGGAGATGTTTTCAAATGAAAAAGAATATTAAAAGAATATTCATATGGTCGGCCAAGTTGGCGGATGTATGGTAGAAAAGGGCAAGGGTACGAGACTGATGAAAGGCGGCATTGGCAAACGCGCGACACCACGTCCCCGAACCTACCTGACCATTGGCTACGACGACAAGGATTGGGCCAAGCGGCATGGCGCACGATGGGATAAGGAGCGCAAGCGTTGGTATGTCCTAGGCGAAGTGTCCGAAATGTTGCTGCCCTACATAGACTCCTTGATGGGTGGTCAGTCCCTCAAGGAAGTTCCTGAGGAAGAACGCCAGGAGGCGAGAGCGAGAGCCACTGCGGCACGGGCCAAACCGCTGTTGCGAACTCCCCCGCCTGACGATGCGCAGGCCGATTTTTTCGTGCCGGGCGTGTGGGACGTGGCTGCCAAGGACAATCGCGGCATCATGGACGTGGCCGTGTTCCGGCTATCGAAAAAGTACCCGCGCGCCAACTCGGTGATGACACACAACCTGCCGGATGGCGGTCATGTGCGTGTGGCCAGCGGACCTGATGGTATGGCTTCCATATGGGATTACGACATCGTGCTGATGGGTGTTTCTCACCTCACGGAAGCCATGAACCGCTATCGTGCTGGTCTGGGCGAAAAGCCAGGCCGTTCGTTCCGGCCACACGTCTCGGAAATCCTAAAATTTTGCCGTCAGTCAGATGGAGGGCGGCAATACGAAGCGGTGGAAGCCGCCTTACGGCGGCTCAAGCAAACCACCGTGGAGATTGTGCGTCGGCAGCGGGGTAAGGATGGACGCCCGCTCCGGGTGACCGAAGGTGCTGGCCTCATCAACGATTACAAGGCCGTGTCGCATGAGGATTCCGGCCGCGTCACGTCCGTGGAGATAGAGCTGCCGAAATGGCTCTATGCCGCTGTCGTCGAGGCTGAACATCCCGAAGTGCTGACGATGCACCCGAACTACTTCCTGATGACGCCTGGTCTCGGCCGCTTTGTCTATCGCCTGGCCCGTGTGGCTGCCGGTAAGGGTGAGGCCCGGTGGTCCTTCCGATTGATCCATGAACGCAGCGGGAGCCCAGATGCTTTCAAGAAATCCAGTGCTGCAATACGCGAACTCATCAAGGCCAACGAACTGCCCGAATACGATCTTGCGGAGGAACCAGGCCAAGATGGCCCCATTCTTGTTATGCGCTTCCGAGGCAGTTTCCCAACGTCCTCCACCGAGAAAGCAGGTCCTTAAAAGACGGACTTCGGGCTGAGCTGGCAGCCGAGTCGGGCGCATACATAGGCTGCATGCGCTGTAGGTGCCTCAGACCTGTGGATACGCCGTCTTTTAAGGACCTGCAGCCGTCCATTAAGGACCGAAGCCCCGTCCATTAAGGACCAAAGTCCGTCTTTTAAGGACCGAACGCTTTCGTAATGCATTGATTTACAAATCAAAATCGCCATTTTCCAAGGCTAAAACCCTTAAAACTAATATATAAAACCCTTAAAACGTCCCGGAGTGTGGATAACTCTTGCCCATTACCCACCACAGAACTGACCTCCAAAGGTCCGCACCGCCCCTTGGGGACTACGCCCCCCAGCTCGCGCCCTGCGGGCGCCCCGGCCGCTACGCGGCCTCCCACCCGGCATCCCCCTGCTCGTCGCTTCGCGCCTGCGCTCAGATCAATGGTCACGCCCTATAGGCGTGATGTATCCGCCCAACGCAGGGGCAGCGGGCTTCGCCCTTGTCCTGCACCCCATCCGATAGGCTCCAGGCCGCTCCAAGGCGTCAAGGAGGCGCCCGGAGGCCGCAGCGGAGCGCAGCCTGCAGGACGAGCACCGAACGGGCGAGGACGGCAGGCGGGGCCGGTCCTTGATGCCTTGGAGCCGCCAGAAAAAGCAAAGTGGCATTGACAAAAGAAAGGGGTTTTGTAGTAACGTTTATACTTATTGCTGATTGGCGCCAACAGCAGGAGTGCCGCCCATGACCATCACCACCATATCCAGCAGGGAGTTCAATCAGGACACCAGCCGGGCCAAAAAAGCCGCTTCAGAAGGTCCGGTTTTCATCACTGACCGAGGCAAGCCCGCACACGTCCTGCTCAGCATCGAGGAATATCGCCGCATCACAGGCAAACGCCGCAGCATTGCGGATGCTCTGGCCATGCCGGGCCTTGCCGATATCGAATTTGACCCACCTCGCGTCAGCATTGGCCTCCGCCCCGCCGATTTCTCCTGATGTTCATCCTCGATACCAATGTCGTCTCCGAACTCCGCAAGGTGCGCTTGGGTACGGCGCACCCACAGGTGGCCATCTGGGCCGACAGCGTAGACGCCAAAACCCTCTACATCTCGGCCATCACTATCCTCGAAATCGAGATCGGTATCCTGCAAATCGAGCGGAAAGACCCCGACCAAGGGGATTTGCTGCGCGCCTGGCTGGAAAAGCAGGTATTACCCGAGTTCGAAGGGCGCATTTTCCCAGTGGATACAGCCGTCGCCCGGCGCTGCGCGACCTTGCATGTTCCCGATCCTCACGCCGAACGGGATGCACTCATCGCCGCAACAGCGTTGGCCCATGGCATGACCATCGTCACCCGCAACGTCGCGGACTTTCACACAACCGGCGTGACGCTCCTCAATCCATGGGAGCCACCCCATGAGCAAGAACACTGAAATCCAAACCGACATCCCCCCGGATGAGGGTGACGAATTGTCGGAAGCAAGAAGAGATCACCACTGAGTGATATTACGCCTCGGCCTTCCGGGGTTCTGGAATTGTTGCCGGTGCGCCGGTTTTACCGTTCAGCAGATCGGCGAAGAGAACCTTGTCGTCTTCGCGGGTGAGGAAGCCTGGAAGCTCGCGTCGGAGCCAGTTGGCGAGGCGTTCGGAGAATTCGGCATCGCCGTTGTGTTCGAGACGGTCAAGCACCAGCGCGCCGATGAGGATTTTTCTCCTGGTGTCTCTGGCACGATCCTGCTTTGCCAACCGTGCCTTGAGAGTCTTGGCACGGGCTTCAAGTTGGGCAATCTGCTGTTCAATGGGTTTGCGAGCCATGGGTTCCCTCGGTTCTGTCGTGATCGGCGGCAGTGGCGTTCTGGCGTGCCTTGTCCTGCATCTCCCGCAGGCAATTCGGGCAGAGGCAATGTGCGGCGTTATCCGCCGGCATCGGTGTGACGATCGGCAGTTTGGTGCACCAGCAACTGTCATCATTCTGGCATGTCATCGGCGCCTGGCAACGTGGACAAATCGATTGCATCGATCGGAATATCGCCGGTTCCTTCTCAAACTTCCAGTATCTAGCTGACCGGTCATCCATATAGGACATGGAAGCGTAGAAATTCTTGACATATCAGGCATATAATTCTCCGCCAATATGACGCTAGACATCACGAAAAGCGAAACGAAGTAGAGCTTTAAGTGCGCACTTACGAGTTGCTGCGCAACTCAGTGCGGGGTAAGGTGGGTGTGGAATGGCGATCTACCATCTGAGCATGAAGCCTGTAGCCCGTGGCTCCGGTCGCAGTGCAGTGGCGGCGTCTGCGTATCGCGCGGCCGATCGTCTTGAGAATGTGCGCGATGGGATAGTGCATGACTTTGGCCGGCGCCATGGGGTTGAGCACGAAGAGATTATTCTCCCCAATGACACCGTAGCGGCAGACGGTGCCGTTGTGCATGGTGCGGGACCTGAATGGGCGCGTGACCGATCAGCGTTGTGGAATGCTGCGGAATTGGCGGAGAGACGCAAGGATGCGCGGGTCGCCCGCGAAATCGAGGTTGCGCTCCCGCACGAGCTGTCGGCGGAGCAGCGGCTGGCACTGACGCGGGATTTTGCTCAGGCTCTGGCCCGGCAGTATGGGGTTGCGGTGGATTTTGCGATCCATGCACCCCACGGTCATACCGATGTCCGCAACCACCATGCCCATATCCTGCTGACCACGCGACGGGTGATGACCGGGCGAGGCGAGGCGGGGCGCTGGATCGGGGCCATGCCGGCCGGTTCCCTGGGCGAGAAATCCGAACTCGAGCTTGAGAACAAGAAGTTGCAGGCGCTTGGCCTGCCGACATCGCATGAGCAGCTTCGGGATATTCGCTCCGGCTGGGAGCAGCGGACGAACGAACATCTGGCGCGTGGGGGGCTGGATGTGAGGATCGATCACCGTTCACATCAGGAGCGGGGGCTGGAGATCGAACCGACGCAGCACATGGGCGTTCATGCCACGCAAATGGAGCGGCGTGGCAAGGCCGTATCGCGGGTTCGGATCGATGAGGAGGCCGCGAAGCGCAACGCCGCGCTGATCCGGCAGCGGCCGGATCAGGTGCTGACGCTCATCACGGGCGAGAAGAGTGTATTCGATCGTCAAGATGTGGCGCGGGCGCTGCACCGCTATATCGGCGATGCCGATGCGTTCCAGGCGGCGTTTGCAACAGTGATGGCGTCGCCTGCTCTGGTGGAATTGCGGGCCGAGCAGCGCGACGAGCGTGGGCGCGTGATCGAGCAGGCGCGCTATTCGACGCGGGAGATGGTCGGCATCGAGCGCGATATGGCGATTAGCGCCGATCGCATGGCGGATGGGCGCGGGTTCGGTGTCGCCGGCCGGCGCGTGGAAGCGGCGATCGCGGCGCAGGAGCGTGGCGGCATCGTCCTGGCCGAAGAACAGCGGGTCGCCATCGAGCATGTGTGCGGGCCGGAGCGCATCTCTGCGGTGGTGGGGCTTGCCGGTGCGGGGAAGAGCACGATGCTGGCGGCGGCTCGGGAGGCGTGGGTTGCGCAAGGCTATCGGGTGCATGGGGCGGCGCTGGCGGGCAAGGCGGCCGAAGGGCTGGAGGAGTCGGCTGGCATTGCCTCGCGCACGCTGGCCTCATGGGAGCGGGGCTGGGAACGAGGGTTCGACCGGCTTGGGCCGCGCGATGTGCTGGTGATCGACGAGGCCGGCATGGTCGGCTCGAAGCAGCTTTCCCGGTTCATCACCGAGGCGGACCGGGCAGGCGCCAAGATCGTGCTGGTGGGGGATCCCGAGCAGCTGCAGCCGATCGGGCCGGGGGCGGCGTTCCGTGCGGTGGCTGAGCGGATCGGCTTTGTTGACCTGGCGGAAATCCGCCGGCAGCACGAGGGCTGGCAGCGGGCGGCGTCGGTGGCGTTCGGGCGGCACCAGACAGAGGAGGGCTTGCGCGCCTATGCCGAGCGCGATGCTGTCCGGTTCGAGGCAACCGCGGCAGATGCGCGGGCGGCGATCGTGCGGGATGTGCTGGCCGATATGGAGGCGCGGCCAGATGGCTCTCGCCTGGTGCTGGCGCACCGCAACGCGGACGTGCGGGAGCTCAACGAGGCGATCCGGGCGGTTCGGCGCGAGCGGGACGAGCTGGCGGACGAGCGGGTTTATCGCACGAGCGAGGGCGAGCGGGTCTTTGCGCCGGGGGACAGGCTGCTGTTCCGGGAGAACAACCGCGAGCTGGGCGTGAAGAACGGGATGCTGGGCACGGTAGAGTTGGCCGAGGACGACCGCCTTCTGGTGCGGCTGGATTCTCCCTCCGGGCCTGGGCGGGGTCGGGCCGTGTCGGTCTCGATGGCGGATTATGCTGCCGTGGATCACGGGTATGCTACCACCATTCATAAGGCGCAGGGTGCGACGGTGGACCGGGCCTATGTGCTGGCCTCGGGCACGATGGACCGGCATCTGACCTATGTGGCGATGACGCGGCACCGGGACGGGGTGACGCTCTACGCCGATCGGGAGGAATTCAGCAACGTGGCCGCCCTGTCGGCGCGGCTGTCCCGATCCCAGGCCAAGGAAACCACGCTTGATTACGACCAGGCTGCCTATGCCCAGCGGCGTGGGGTCGAGGTGCGGTCACGGGAGGTGGTGGCGGCGCGTGAGATCGAGGCGGGGCGTGCCGGGTTCCGGGCGCGGTTCGAGGCGCATCGGCAACACCAGGCGGCCGAGGCGGCGCGCAACAAGGAAGCGCATGGCCTGGTGCGGGAGTGGACGCGGCTATCGGAGGCATACACCAAGGCGCTGCCGGGGCTGGAAACTGATCCTACTCTGGCCGGGCAGGCGCGGGCGGCGTTGCTGGGATTTGCCCGGACACTGGATCGTCATTCCGAAGCGGCGCAGCGGTTGCGGGCGCGTGGCCATGACTTCGGGTTGAAGGAGGGATCGGCGCTGGCGCAGGTGCTGGCGTCGCCGGACGCCGGGAAGGCCATTGAGCGGCTGATGGCGGGTGCTGAGGAGCGGATGCGCGGTCATCTGGCGCGTGAAGCCGAGCGGGCGGCCGTCCGGAAACAGCAGGAAAGATCCGTGTCGCGGGGTCGTGGGATGTCGATGTGAGTGGCGCTGAAGAACGGCTCTACGGGTTGATGGAGATCGCCGAGCAGCAGCAGGCGGCGGTGCAGCGGGTGCTGAACGGACTGGCAGAGGAGCGGGCGGCGCTGGCGCAGGAGCGGCAGAGACTGGCGGAAGAAGCCTCGAGCCTCGAAGAGCGGGTGCGCGAGGCGGTCAGTGCCGCGGTGACAACGGCGCTGGAGCAGGTGGGCAAGGAAGGTGTCGCGACGGTCCGGAAAGCGACCAAGCCGATGCTGGAGGATCTCGCCGGGCTGGCGGGCGGCATGGCGGTTGCCGAGGAGGCGCTGCGCCGGATCGTGGCCTGGGCGAGCTGGCGGCTACTGGGGTGGATCGTGGCCCTGACCGTCGGGCTGATGCTGTTCGGCTGGCTGAGCAGCACGGCCGTTGTCTGGTGGGACCGCACTACAGTCAGCCAGCTGCGGGGCGAAATCGCCATGTTGCAGGCCAATCACGCCGCCTGGGTAAAGGCAGGAATGCTCGACAAGATTATCTATTGCGGGGCAAACAGGCGCGGTGGTGTAACCTGACGTCTGGAAATTCATTTTGGGTTGGGAGTTGGTGCCCTTGCCGGGGCATGCCCCGGCAAGGGCTGTTCATTCTGGTATTCCATGCAGTTGTTCACACCAACATGGAGACCGATGAATGGACGCCAAAAAGGATACGATTATCGAGGCACTTTTGGAACATCTGATCGAAAACGGCGCAGGCGATATCGCCACGGTATTTGCCAGGACCTTCGAACTCGCCATGCAGATCGAGCGCGAACGCTTCCTCCACGCCAGTCACTACGAGCGCAACCCCGATCGTCAGGGTTACGCCAATGGCTACAAGCCCAAGCGGATCGATACCCCGGCCGGGTCGATCACCGTCGATGTCCCCAAAACCGCCGGTCACGTGGGCGAACCCTTCTACCCACAGTCCCTCGAACGCGGCCGACGCTCGGTCCGCGCCGTCATGGTCGCCGTCGCCGAAATGTACATCAAAGGCGTCTCCACCCGCGACGTCGAGGCCGTCATGCGCGAATTCGGCATCGAAAGCCTCTCCTCCGCTCAGGTCAGCCGCGCCAGCAAGCTGCTCGATGACGAACTCGCCGCCTGGCGCACCCGACCCCTCGCCGAGATCCGCTACCTCATCCTCGACGCCAGATATGAAAAAATGCGCGATAATGGCGTCGTCCGCGATGCCGCCGTGCTCTCGGCCATCGGCATCGGACCCGATGAACGCCGCCGTGTCCTCGGCGTCTCGGTCGCCCTTTCCGAGGCCGAAGTCCATTGGCGTGCCTTCCTCGAAAGCCTCCATCAGCGTGGCCTGCGAGGCGTCGAATTCATCGTCTCCGATGACCATGCCGGATTGCACGCCGCACGCCGCGCCGTCTTCGGCGCCGCACACTGGCAACGATGCCAGTTCCACCTCGCCCAAAACGCCATCCACCACGCCCCCAACCACGCCATCCGCAAACGCATCGGCGCAGAACTCCGGACCGTCTGGAACGCAAATTCCCTCGCCGCTGCCCAGATCGCTCTCACAACCCTCGTCAATGCCTATCGCGACACCGCACCAAAGCTCGCCGATTGGCTCGAACGAAATATCCCCGAAGGCCTCACCGTCTTCACACTGCCAGAACCCCACCAGCGCCGGCTTCGCACTTCCAACCCCATGGAACGCGGCATCCAGCAGGAACTCAAACGCCGCACCACCAAAATCAGGG
Source organism: Acidiphilium acidophilum (assembly GCF_033842475.1). Taxonomy (NCBI): domain Bacteria; kingdom Pseudomonadati; phylum Pseudomonadota; class Alphaproteobacteria; order Acetobacterales; family Acidocellaceae; genus Acidiphilium; species Acidiphilium acidophilum. Next base: position 18,800 of record NZ_JAWXYB010000002.1, read on the forward strand.
TCTTCCCCAACGAAGCCTCCCTCGAACGCCTCGTCAGCGCCGTCCTCGTCGAAATCGATGAAAAATGGGCCGCCGACACCAAGGGCTACATCAAGTGGGACTACCAGGATGCCTGACCCCCGCTCGCCCTATTTTCCAGACATCAGGTTGCTCAATCACAGGCGCCCCTGCGTCGCCATCAACCAAAGCGCTGGTGCATATGGGAATAGCGGCGAGTATCGCGTCCTCAAGGGATATTGAGGAAACGAAAACTGTGCGGATTCTTGATACTTCATGACGTATCATGATAAATCAAGGAAAGATTGGAGATGTATCATGGCAGCCCAAACCCGTGAAAAATTTGCGACCCAGGTGAATTCCGAGATTCTCTCCGCCGTCCGCCAACTCGCCCAAAGCGAGGGGCGGCAGTTGCAAGTGCTGGTGGATGAGGCGCTCGCCGACCTGATTGAAAAGCGCAAGCATGGCCGACCCCGCGCCAATGTGATGGCCGCGTATCAGGCGAGCCACGAAAAATTCGGGACACTCTATAAAAAGCTGGCTGAATGACGGACTATCTGACCGTCATCGAGGTTCTGGCTATCCATGCAGACCAAATCGAGCGCTACGGTGGCGCCCATGGCGTGCGTGATCCTGGCCAACTGGAGGCGGCCCTGTATCGCCCGCGGACGGGATATTATGCCGATCTGATCGACGAGGCCGCCGCATTGTGGGAGAGTCTGGCGCAGAATCATCCGTTCATTGATGGCAACAAGCGCACGGCATTTGCTGCCACCTATACCTTCCTGGTCATCAATGGCGCTGGGATGCAGGCCGATCCAGATGAGACTTACGATTTTATCGTCAGTCTATATGAAGCGGACGGCTTCAGCTTTGAGCCGCTGGTCGCCTGGCTACGCCGGGTGGTGGTGCCGCCAAAAGCGTGACTGCTCCTGAAACAGCCGCAGGAGTAGTTCGACGACGACTGCACCGCGATGTGGCTGGGTCATGCGGAAAAGGAACTCAGGCTTCGTATGAGCACACGGGAAGCATCCAACATCGCTATGATCCTGCGGCCGACGCGTCAACCTGACAATGCCAAGCCAGCGCCAGCACCCTCAGCCAGGACCGCTACCGCGCCGCTCTCGCCGGACTCAAACACCTCCTCGCACTCACTATCCCAAAGCGTTGAACAGCCCTGGCCGTCAGGCCACGAGTCTGGAAATCGTGCTGTGGCTGACGTTGTAGGAGCGGGCGATCTCGCGGACGGCCTCGCCGGCGTCGCGCCGGCGCAGGGCCTCCTGGCGCTGGTGCAGGGTCAGCTTCGGCTTGCGGCCCATGCGAACGCCGCGGGCCTTCGCCCGTTCTCTTCCTTCTCCGGTCCGGGCCCTGATCAGCTCCCGCTCGAATTCCGCCAGGCCGCCGAGGACGGTGAGCATCAGCCGGCCGTGCGGGGTGGTGGTGTCGGCCCAGCTGTCCCCGAGGGATCGGAACCCGGCACCTTTCTCGGCGATGGTCGCGAGGGTGTTCAGCAGATCCCGGGTTGAGCGGGCGAGACGGTCGAGCCTTGTGACCATCAGGGTATCGCCGGCCTCGAGCCTGTCGATTGCCTTGCGGAGCTGGACGCGGTCGGTGCGGGCACCGCTGGCGGTTTCCTGGAAGACCTTTCCGCAGCCTGCGGCCTTCAGCTGGGTGAGCTGGGCGGCCACGCTCTGGCCGTCGGTGGAGACCCGTGCATAGCCGTAGATCATGGCAGGACTATGCACCGGACTTCTGCAACGGAAAACCCCGCTTGTGGCCTATGGGCCGGATCTGGTGCAAAATTCATGCTTTATGTTTGTGTTGACAATGACACCACATTTGTCAATTGTTCGGATATGAAGACGCAGCTCGCCATCGCCGAGGTCAACATCCACCTGCGCGCCCGCACGCAGGACAGGACGCTGATTGACCAGGCGGCGGAACTCGTTGGCGCGAACCGCTCGCAATTCATGCTGGCGTCCGCCATCAAGGAAGCAAAGAACATCCTCCTCGATCAATCCACCATCTATGCCGACGCCAAGACCTTTCAGAAGGTCATGAATTGGATGGACTCGCCGGCAAACCGCTCTGAAACGGCCGGGATGAAGCGCATCCTGCAAGCCAAAACACCGTGGCAAAGTGAGTGATGCGCGGCCGCCAGCCGATCCACCTGCTCTTTTAACCGAAGCGCATGACGGCTCGTCGTTCAACTCCGGTGAACCCGCGCTGGATGATTGGCTGCACCAGCGCGCCTGGAACAACCTGCAAGCGGCGGCCAGCCGAACCTATGTCGTGTGTCCGGCTGGCTCACGGCAAATCATCGGCTACTATGCCCTCAGCATGGGGCAGATTCTGGCCCAAGAGGTCATCGGCTCCATGCGCCGGAACATGCCAAATGCCATCCCGGCGGTTGTTCTCGGGAGATTGGCGATTGACCTCGCCTGGCAGGGGAAGGGGTTGGGCCGGGCCATGCTTGCCGATGTGCTCAGCCGCTCGCTCCGCGCGTCCGCCGAAGTCTCCGCGCGCCTCGTCATCGTCCATGCCATCTCCCCGGCCGCCGAAGCGTTCTACTTTCATCACGGCTTTACACGGTTGCCTACAGACGCTCCCACCCTCGCACTCGATCTCGTCAAATTCCAGAAGGTTAAAAATCAGCGATAGCGTTTCGATCAAGGCTACGGAAATTCCGAAAGTCTTAATGCGCTCTTGTCGCGTGATTCCTAAGTTAGGCGACAACGCCCGTCCCGAGTAAAAACGACCCATTGCTGAAAAATGCATGAAAAAGCCGCCGATCCTGAAAGCGGATATTTTTGTTGCGGCTATTTGCTGAGGCGGTGGCGCACCATGCTGGCTTGTGAGAAACGACGCCGATGCTAGTCACTGAACTGCCTTGGCGCGATCCGTTCGACAGTTTCGCGGCTCTCGCCGGCGATCCGCATCTGGCTTTTCTCGACAGTGCCGCTCCGGGCGATCCGCGTGCCGAAATCTCCTATCTTTGCCCCGATCCGCTGGCGGTCCTGCGCTTCGATTCTGGGACGGTTGGAGACCCCTTCGCCGCTCTCGCCACCTGGCTCGACAGGCACCGCACATCGCGCGGCACGGGTGCAAAACCGCCTTTGCCATTTGCGGGTGGTGCGGTTGGGTTTCTCGGTTACGACCTCGGTGTCGCGGCTGCCGGCGTGCCGACCCGGCACGACCCGATTCCCGGCCTTCCTGATGGCTGGTTCGGGCTCTACGATACGGTGCTCGGTTTCGAGCACCGCACAAGACGGCTGTGGTATATTGCGTACGATCGTCCTGGGGCGTCCGCCATCGTCCGGCTTGAGGCGCTGCGCCGGCGGCTCGACGGCCTCGTGCGCCTTGGCGCCGTTCCCCGGCTCGATTGGCAGCCAGAATGGAGCGAAGCGGCCTATTGCGACCGGGTCGAGCAGGTGCGCGCCTATATCGCGGCGGGCGATATTTTTCAGGTCAATCTGACCCATCGTTTCCGCGCGCCACGGCCGGCTGGGTTCTCCACGGAAGCGCTATATGGCGCGCTGCGGCGGCAGAGCCCGGCACCTTTCTCCGCCCATCTGGCTTGTGGCGATGGCATGGCGATCATCGGCGCGTCACCGGAATCGTTTCTGCGCCTCGACCCCGACGGTTGGGTGGAAACCCGGCCGATCAAGGGCACTGCGCCGCGTGGCACGACGGTGGAGGACGACGATCGGCTGGGTCGCGCACTCTGCGCCTCGGCGAAGGACCGGGCCGAAAACCTGATGATCGCCGATTTGATGCGTAACGATCTCGGCCGCGTCTGCGAGATCGGCAGCGTGCACGTGACCGCCCTCTGCGCGCTCGAAAGGTTTGCCCGCGCGCATCACCTCGTTTCGGTGGTCCGGGGCAGGCTGCGCCCCGGCCTCGGCGCGATCGATCTTCTGCGCGCGAGCTTTCCTGGCGGCTCGATAACCGGCGCGCCAAAACATCGGGCGATGCAGATCATCGATGAAATCGAAACCGCCCGGCGCGGCGCCTATTGCGGCACGCTCGCCTGGCTCGGCTTCGACGGCGCAATGGGCAGCGCGATCATCATCCGCACCATCGTCGCCACCACCGAGACACTGTTCGCCCAGGCGGGCGGCGGCATTGTCTGGGACAGCGATCCCGGAGCGGAATATGCGGAAATGCTGCTGAAAGTGGGCCCCTTGCTGGCGGCGCACGATGGAGGCTGATGCGCCGGTCTGGCTGAACGGCGCGCTCGTGCGCGCGAACGCGGCGCGGATTGATCCAGCCGATCGCGGCCTGCTGCTCGGCGACGGGCTGTTCGAGACGATCTGTGTTGCCGCGGGCGTGCCGTGCCATGCCGATCGGCATATCGCCCGGCTGCGCGCTGGCGCTGCTCTGCTGCGTCTCGTCGTGCCCGCCGAAGGCACCCTGTGCGATGCGCTCGATGCGGTCATTACCGCGCACCGGATGGTCGATGGCGTGCTGCGCCTGACGGTTACGCGCGGACCGGGACCGCGCGGCATCATGCCCAGCGGGGAACAGTGCCCGACGGTGATGGTGACGGCCGCGTCCCTGCCGCCCGCTCAAGGTCCGATTCGGGTGGTGATCGCGCGCAGCATCGCCCGCGATGCGGCATCGCCGCTCTGCCGGATCAAATCGCTTAATTATCTCCCGAGCATCCTCGCTCGGATCGAGGCCGACGAGCGCGGTGCTGTGGATGCGATCCTGCTCAACCATGCGGGCATGGTGACGGAATCCAGTGCCGCCACGGTGTTTCTGTGCCGAAACGGCGGCTGGCTCACGCCATATGTCGCTGACGGGGCGCTGCCCGGCATTCGCCGCGCGGTGCTTCTCGAAGCCGGGCTCGTGCGCGAGGCCACCCTGGAGCCGGATTGGCTTTTCGAGGCGGACGCGCTCTGTCTCGGCAATGCGCTCGGCTTGCGCCCGGTCAGCCATGTCGATGGCCGGAAGATCAGGCAGGATGAAGCGGCAATCGCGGCCCTTGCTGGGCAGCGATAGGCTCGGCCAGGGCAGACGACTGCGCGTCGCCTGCTTTCAATTTATGGAGTGGGGGCCATGCCCGCCAGCTCGTCGAACAGGACACTCTAGGTCGGTCGCGGAGGTCGCCAAGTTATTCGGCGTCCAACGAGCTACATTCTATCGGGCGCTTGGAGTGAGCGCCTTTTTGAAATGACAATCCGTCTTTTCCGAAATTCTTGATTTTTGGAAAATCTACGCTCTGCCCGTCATTTGAGCAGATATTTGAGCAATGCGGCGATTGACAGGACAATCAGCAGCAGGGTGGCGATACCGAACACTGCCATTCCCCCCATCATCCAGCCGTTCATCATGCCGTGCATCATCGCCTTTTTCTCCGATCAACCGGCCTTGCTCATCATCCCGCGCATCATCGCCGGCATACCTTCTTTCACGAATCGATCGAGTTCGCGGGCATGGGCATAAATCACCTTTACCATTTCTGGATCGTCCGAGGTTTCGGTGACCTGAATTCCAGTTGGTAGGAGCTCATAGGATCTTTTATATTTCGTACTCTTGGCGAACATGGTCGGCACACTGTTACTCATCGGGTAGGGAAATGGACGATTGTCTGCGAGACGGGCGTACATCTCGATCACGTGTGCCTGAATCGCCTTGGCAGTCTCTGGATTACTCGAAACCGTAGTGTCGATGATGCCGTTGGACAGGTAATCAGTCGCGCGGGTGATTTCTGTATGTCGCTCGAACAACTCCATGCCGAGCCGCATGGGACCCATCATATTGCTGTGGGACATCATTCCCTGCATGTCCATGTTGGACATATTTGATCCCATCATTCCACCCATCATATCGCCAGATGAGCGAGCATCACTCGGCGTTTGTCCAACGGCTTGCTTCGAACTGAGCCCAAAAAGAGCAAGAAAGCCAGAAAACATGCTGCCGAACAGAAAAGTTATATTACGCCGTTTCATAGATTTTCATATTTCTCGATGGAAGATGTTCCAGAAATCCACATTATAGAACTTCCCGGCAAGTCCCCGCAAAGTCGTCACTCAGTCGCCGCACAGGCCGCCGATGAACCCCATAGTAGCCCCGTAACAGGGACTGTCAAAGCATCCCACCACGGGCTCGCCAGGCGAACACGAATACTTCCTCACGGCTCTTTCACCAGCCGCGTGATAGCTGCCCCTGATCGCCTTTCGCCGCGGGGAGTGTCGCGTCTGGTGTGGTGCAGACAAGAAAAAGGCGACCCCATGGGCCAGGGTCGCCGAGTGGAAGATCGCTAACCGCTGAGACGATTGGAAAGGCAACCCGAAAGCCTTGTCCGAGCGTGGAGGTGCGTTTTCCAGCCCTGGTTTCAAGGCGAGATTACGCCCTTGTGTCATGGCGGCAGAATGGCCGCCTTGCCTTGCCACATCACATCTCAAAACACGCATATTGCGGCCCCGCCGAACCGGGCCATATCGGGCCGTGAAGCGGATCCGATCTCCGCTGAGGTTCGCTCCCAATCTTAAAACTTGGCGGCCTTTAAGGCCGCCATTTTCTTTTTGGCATTCGTCACGGTCGGTCCTGGGCTTCGTGCCAGATACGGAGAATCCGCACCGTATCGGATGACATATCGACCTCATACACGATCAGATACGGCCACACTGCCACCAGTTCCCGGGTGCCGGTGGCCAAGCCCACGCGGCCCCGGGTGGGAAACAGCGCCAGGCTGTCGCCGGCGAGAACCAGTCCACGCAGAACGCTTGAGGCTGCATTCGGGTTGAGCAGTTCGAGATAAGCAACAATGACATCACGATCTTCCAGGGCAAGCTGATGCCATTTGACCTGCATGCTCAGTGACCGGCGATCGCCAGGTTCAGCCGCTTGATCTCGCGCAGGAGATCGGCGCGCACCTGCTCATGCGGCACAGCCGGGCGGAGATCGGTCCGGGCTTCAGCGACGGCAGCTTCGAGGAGCCGCCGCTCGGCCTCGAGTTCAAGATCGATCTGGGGAACGGTCCGGTTCATAACGATAGTGTGATCACCTATCCTGGAACTTCAGGGGCAACTCCTTTGTTCGTTTTATGTTCTGATCTTGTCTGTGTCGATACTTTCCTGATTGAGCAACCTGATGTCTGGAAAATAGGGCGAGCGGGGGTCAGGCATCCTGGTAGTCCCACTTGATGTAGCCCTTGGTGTCGGCGGCCCATTTTTCATCGATTTCGACGAGGACGGCGCTGACGAGGCGTTCGAGGGAGGCTTCGTTGGGGAAGACCCTGATTTTGGTGGTGCGGCGTTTGAGTTCCTGCTGGATGCCGCGTTCCATGGGGTTGGAAGTGCGAAGCCGGCGCTGGTGGGGTTCTGGCAGTGTGAAGACGGTGAGGCCTTCGGGGATATTTCGTTCGAGCCAATCGGCGAGCTTTGGTGCGGTGTCGCGATAGGCATTGACGAGGGTTGTGAGAGCGATCTGGGCAGCGGCGAGGGAATTTGCGTTCCAGACGGTCCGGAGTTCTGCGCCGATGCGTTTGCGGATGGCGTGGTTGGGGGCGTGGTGGATGGCGTTTTGGGCGAGGTGGAACTGGCATCGTTGCCAGTGTGCGGCGCCGAAGACGGCGCGGCGTGCGGCGTGCAATCCGGCATGGTCATCGGAGACGATGAATTCGACGCCTCGCAGGCCACGCTGATGGAGGCTTTCGAGGAAGGCACGCCAATGGACTTCGGCCTCGGAAAGGGCGACCGAGACGCCGAGGACACGGCGGCGTTCATCGGGTCCGATGCCGATGGCCGAGAGCACGGCGGCATCGCGGACGACGCCATTATCGCGCATTTTTTCATATCTGGCGTCGAGGATGAGGTAGCGGATCTCGGCGAGGGGTCGGGTGCGCCAGGCGGCGAGTTCGTCATCGAGCAGCTTGCTGGCGCGGCTGACCTGAGCGGAGGAGAGGCTTTCGATGCCGAATTCGCGCATGACGGCCTCGACGTCGCGGGTGGAGACGCCTTTGATGTACATTTCGGCGACGGCGACCATGACGGCGCGGACCGAGCGTCGGCCGCGTTCGAGGGACTGTGGGTAGAAGGGTTCGCCCACGTGACCGGCGGTTTTGGGGACATCGACGGTGATCGACCCGGCCGGGGTATCGATCCGCTTGGGCTTGTAGCCATTGGCGTAACCCTGACGATCGGGGTTGCGCTCGTAGTGACTGGCGTGGAGGAAGCGTTCGCGCTCGATCTGCATGGCGAGTTCGAAGGTCCTGGCAAATACCGTGGCGATATCGCCTGCGCCGTTTTCGATCAGATGTTCCAAAAGTGCCTCGATAATCGTATCCTTTTTGGCGTCCATTCATCGGTCTCCATGTTGGTGTGAACAACTGCATGGAATACCAGAATGAACAGCCCTTGCCGGGGCATGCCCCGGCAAGGGCACCAACTCCCAACCCAAAATGAATTTCCAGACGTCAGGTTACACCACCACTTTCCTAATGGAGCTACGGCATTCACACATTTTTCTTGCTGTTTGAGTTGGGCTCTGATTCTCGATGATCTCTGCAGTGATGGGGAACGAGATGGCGGTTCGAGGCGGAGCTTTGGGACATTTTGGTGATGCGCGGCGCGCGGCGATCGGCAACACACTGGTTGAGCGGGTAGTGGAAACTGGCTCTCTGGTCATACGCAAACTCGGGGGCACGCGGGCGCGGGAGATTGCGATCCATCGGTTCCTTTCGGCCCCCTCGGTGACGTGTGGCGAGATGGTTGAGACGCTGGCGCATTGCACGGCAGTGGCCTGCAAGGGGCGTCGGATTGTGGCGGCGCAGGACACGACAGAGATCAATTTTGCCGGCCGCGAGGAGCGTCGTCGGGGCCTTGGTCCGGCCGGAGATGGCGTATCGGCGGGGTTTTTCCTGCACCCGGTGATTGCGATCGACAGCGAGACGGAGGCGGTGCTCGGCCTGATCGACGCGAAAATATGGACCCGTTCTGATGGGTTCGATCCGACACCTGCGCGTGAGCGGGCGTTGGAGGACAAGGAGAGTGTGCGATGGTTGGAGGGCGCTTCACACGCCGCTGACCGCCTGACCGATGCCGCCTCGGTCGTGGTTGTGGCCGACCGCGAGGGTGACATCTATGCGGGCTTTGCCAGGCGTCCGGCGTCGATCGAGATGATCGTCCGTGCTGCTCAGGATCGTGTTCTGGATGACGGTAGACGCCTGTTTGCCGCCCCCGAAGCGTGGCCTGAACTGGTCCGCAGCGAGGTGCGCGTCGCGCCATCGCGCACCGGCATTGCCGCACGGGTTGCGACCGTGGCGCTGCGTGCTGGAACGGTGACGATCTGCCGTCCGCGCCATGGCGGTGACGTGGGCGGACCAGCGCATCTGACCCTGACCATGGTGGAGGCGCGCGAGGTCGACTGGAATGGCGAAGGCACCCCGCTCTTGTGGCGCCTGCTCACCACGATCGAGACCATCGACGCTGACGGTGCCGCCGAAATCGTACGCCTCTACCGGCTGAGATGGAGGATTGAAGAGGTTTTCCGGTCTTTGAAAAGTGACGGTCTCAGGCTTGAAGAAACCCAGATGCAAGATGCCGGACGGCTGTTCAAGCTGGCCTTGATCGGCCTCGCCGCAGCGACCCGCACCGTACAACTCGTCGATGCCCGCGACGGCAGCGACCGGCCGGCAACCGACGTCATCGATCCCGGATTACTCCCGGCCGCCGATGCCATTGCCCCCACTCTCGAAGGCAAGACACCGCGGCAAAAAAACCCCCATCCACCGCGATCCCTCGCATGGCTCGCCTGGATCATCGCCCGCCTCGGCGGGTGGAATTGCTACTACAAGCCGCCAGGACCAAAGACCATGCGCGCAGGGTGGGCAACCTTCGCTTCCATGGCCACAGGCTTCATCATCGCAGCTCAATCAAATCCGTGAATCCCGTAGCCTAATGGAGAGGGAAGGTTACACCAAAGGATAGTGAAGGCGGCCCGAAGTATACAGGTGGTGGCGCATATACCACCGGCGGCGGAGGAGGAGGCGGTGGCGGCGGCACATATACGACTGGCGGGGGAGCATAATACACAACAGGCGGTGGAGGGGGCGGTCGTGGCCCTGGAGACCACCATCCCCAAGGCCTGTGTGCGCCGTGCGCCCAGGGTGGTGGTCCGGGTGGGTGGCCCCAGCCTGGAGGTGGAGGACCATGAGGACCGCCGGCCCATGGTGGCGGTCCTGCTATCGCGATGCATGTAGAACCAGCGATGGCTAGGGTGAAGAGGCCGACAATGAGTCCAAGTTGCTTGGCTTTCATGATTTTCATTCCCCGCACTGCTGATGGCAGTTTGCAGATAAATTATGGCGTGTTTTTGCCGCCATTAACCCGGAACGCGGGCTATTGATCACGAAACCGCTTCCAAAACGTCATGCCATCCCGGGACGCCAGGTTGCAGAACCACGGGGGGCACGGGCACCTCGCAGCAAGCCCTCAGTGTTCAAATCCTCGTCCAGGTCAGGCCAGTGAATGCCGTAGCCGGCTCCTGCCAGCTCCCAGTGGCTTCTTTGCTCCGGAGATGCATTGAGAAGGCGCGGAAACCAGGCCAGAGGCACGGCAATCGTCCGACCATCCATCAAGCCGACGATCAGCTCATAGTCGGTCACAGAAACAGTACGAACCCGAATGTCCGGAGTTTCAGTCTCGGCCAAAGAAGCCATACCAACTCTCCAAAAGTGTCTGCTGATGGTCGCGTGTCATTCGTAGGAGCAAACCGAGTTCACGTGGTGAAAAACCAGCATTCGAAGCCAGAGCAACAGGTTCGAGCCAAAGCTTCGCCGTTGCTTCGGCCCGATCAATATGCACGTGCGGCGGTTCGTTCGGCTCATGGCTGTAGAAATAGAACCGATATCCCTCATGCCGGAAAACTACCGGCATTCACGAGGCCTCCCCCGGCCAGAAATCCTCGGTCATCATCTGCTCGAAAGACCATGGGCAGACCGGGCGAAACGTCTGATCTGCCAAGCCAGTTTCCATAGCGGCTTCACTGCGTGCCAGGTGGTAAGCGCGGCTGATTGCCTCAACCAGCCTCGATCTGAGGCTGGGGCTTTCGGTCAGGTGCTCGGAAATCTTATGGCGCTGGATGACGATACTGGTCGGGGTTGTTTGCGGGAGGGGGCGAAATCCTACGCTAAGCCGAGAACGCGCTTCCCATAGTCCCTGAGTTCGCCCTTCGGTCCGACATATCGGTAGAGAGTGACGCGCTCGATCCCGAGTTCCTTGCACAGATCGGAAACGGAAGTGTCGCGCTGGGCCATGGCGGCTTGGGCGAGGCGCACCTGTGCTCTGGTCAGGGCGAATTTTCGTCCGCCCTTTCGTCCGCGCGCTCTGGCAGCGGCGAGACCGGCCATGGTCCGTTCGCGGATCAGGTCACGCTCGAACTCGGCCAGGGTGGCGAAGATACCGAACACCATGCGCCCGGATGCGGTCGTGGTGTCGATCTGAGCGCCCTTTCCGGTCAGCACACGCAGGCCGATCTTGCGGTCTGACAGATCCTTCACGGTGTTGACCAGGTGGGCGAGCGAGCGCCCGAGGCGATCGAGCTTCCAGATCACCAGCACATCGTCGGAGCGCAAGGATTTCAGGCAGGCGGCCAGACCAGGCCGATCATCATGGCTGCCGGAAGCGCGATCCTCATAGATGTTGTTCAGCTCAACGCCGGCGGCACGCAGGGCGTCGTGCTGCAGGTCGAGGGACTGGGAGCCGTCGGCTTTGGAGACGCGGGCGTATCCGATCAGCATGTTTCTTAAACGTTGGTTTGAGGCGGCGTGCTGGCCACGAATGATTTGCTCGCTGGAAATGTATCTCAACCAGCTTCATAAACAAAGCGTCTTGAACATTACCGGATTTTGAAAAAGGAACATGGATGCCGCGTCGCGTCACTCTCACCGATCGGCAGAAGGATGCACTGCTGCGCCTGCCGACCTCCCAGACGGATTTGCTGAAGCACTATACACTGAGTGATGAGGACCTCGGGCATATCAGGCAGCGCCGGCGCGCTCACAACAGGTTCGGGTTCGCCTTGCAACTGTGCGTCCTGCGCTATCCCGGCCGCGTACTGGCGCCTGGCGAATTGATCCCGGCGGAGGTCGTCGAATTTATCGGAGCGCAGCTTGGCCTGCATGCCGATGATCTCGTTGACTACGCCGCCCGCGAGGAAACGCGGCACGAGCATCTTGCCGAGTTGCGGGCGCTCTATGGATTCCGCACCTTCTCCGGACGCGGAGCGCGCGAGCTGAAGGACTGGTTGCTTCGGGAAGCCGAGATGGCGGTATCAAACGAAGACGTCGCCCGTCGCTTCGTGGCGGAGTGTCGACGCACCTGCACGGTTCTTCCTGCAACATCGACGATCGAGCGGCTTTGCGCCACGGCTCTGGTCGATGCCGAGCGGCAAATCGAGACGCGGATTGCCGGCCGGTTGTCCAAGCCGATCCGGGAACAGTTACTGGCCTTGCTCGAGGAAACGGCTGACGATCGGGTGACCCGCTTCGTGTGGCTGCGTCAGTTCGAGCCAGGCTCGAACTCTTCGTCGGCCAACCGTCTGCTCGACCGGTTGGAATACCTGCAACGTGTCGATCTTCCCGATGATCTGCTGGCCGGAGTTCCCGCCCATCGGGTGACACGTCTACGTAGGCAGGGCGAGCGGTATTATGCCGACGGCATGCGCGATCTCCCGGAAGACAGGCGGCTTGCGATTCTGGCCGTTTGTGCGTCGGAATGGCGGGCGGTGCTTGCCGATGCCGTGGTGGAAACCCACGACCGGATCGTGGGCAGGCTCTACCGGGCGTCGGAAAGGATTTGCCAGGCCAAGGTCGCCGACGAAGCGAACGCGGTGCGCAACGCCCTGAAATCCTTCGCCGAAATCGGCGGTGCCCTGGTCGATGCACAGGATGATGGCCAGCCGCTGGGCGACGTCATCGCGAGCGGATCAGGGTGGGACGGCTTCAAAACCCTTGTTGCAATGGCAACCAGGCTGACCGCCACCATGGCGGACGACCCTCTCAATCATGTGCTCGACGGTTATCACCGTTTCCGCCGGTACGCTCCGCGCATGTTGCGCCTGCTCGATCTACGGGCTGCGCCTGTCGCGCTGCCGCTTCTCGAAGCGGTGATGGCTTTGCGTACCGGTTTGAACGACGCGGCCCTGACCGGCTTCCTGAGGCCGAGCTCGAAATGGCATCGCCATCTTCGGGCTCAGGTGGCTGGTGACGCCCGCCTCTGGGAGATCGCGGTGCTGTTCCATCTGCGCGATGCGTTCCGTTCCGGGGATGTCTGGCTGGCCAGATCCCGACGCTATGGTGATCTGAAACAGGCTCTCGTTCCTGCACAGGCTATCGCGGAAGGTGGTCGTCTCGCCGTGCCATTGCGGCCGGAAGAATGGCTAACGGACCGGCAAGCTCGCCTCGATATCCGGTTGCGCGAACTGGGCCGCGCCGCGCGCACCGGCACAATTCCCGGCGGGTCGATCGAAAACGGCGTTCTGCATATCGAGAAGCTCGAAGCTGCTGCGCCTGACGGCTCCGAGGACCTGGTGCTCGATCTCTACAAGCAGATTCCTCCCACGCGGATCACCGACCTCCTGCTGGAGGTGGATGCGGCGATCGGCTTCTGCGAGGCCTTCACGCATCTGCGCACGGGAGCGCCCTGCGCCGACCGGATCGGGCTGATGAACGTCATCCTTGCGGAAGGGATCAACCTCGGCCTGCGCAAGATGGCTGACGCCACAAACACCCACACCTTCTGGGAGTTGATCCGCATTGGACGGTGGCATGTCGAAGGCGAAGCCTACGACCGGGCACTGGCCATGGTGGTCGAGGCGCAGGCGGCGTTACCCATGGCCCAGCTCTGGGGCATGGGCACCTCGGCTTCGAGCGACGGCCAGTTCTTCGCCGCGACAGAGCAAGGCGAGGCCATGAACCTGGTCAACGCAAAATATGGCAATACCCCCGGCTTGAAAGCCTACAGTCACGTCTCGGACCAGTACGCGCCGTTTGCAACCCAGGTGATCCCCGCGACGGCGAGCGAAGCCCCTTACATCCTCGACGGCCTGCTCATGAACGACGCCGGCCGCCATATCCGCGAGCAGTTCGCCGACACGGGCGGCTTCACCGATCACGTCTTTGCCGCATGCGCCATTCTCGGCTACCGGTTCGCGCCCCGCATCCGCGATCTGCCGTCCAAGCGGCTCTATGCGTTCAATCCATCGGCCGCCCCGGCCCACTTGCGGGCCATGATCGGCGGAAAAATCAATCAGGCCATGATCGAGCGCAACTGGCCCGATATCCTGCGCATCGCCGCCACCATCGCGGCCGGGAGCATCGCGCCCAGCCAGATTCTGCGCAAGCTCGCCTCCTATCCACGGCAGAACGAACTGGCCACAGCCTTGCGCGAGGTCGGTCGCGTCGAGCGGACCCTGTTCATGATCGACTGGATTCTGGATGCCGATCTGCAACGCCGTGCCCAGATTGGGCTCAACAAGGGCGAGGCACATCACGCGCTTAAACGTGCCATCAGCTTCCACCGGCGAGGCGAAATCCGCGACCGTTCCGCCGAAGGCCAGCACTACCGGATCGCTGGCATGAACTTGCTCGCCGCCATCATCATCTTCTGGAACACCATGAAGTTGGGCGAAGTCGTCGCCGACCAGAAGCGCGATGGAAAATGGCTGTCGCCCGATCTGCTGGCCCATGTCTCGCCGCTCGGATGGGAACACATCAATCTCACCGGAGAATATCGCTGGCCAAAACCTTAGCGTAGGATTTCGCCCCCTCCCGCAAACGACCCCTTTGACATGGCCGGCTCCATGATCGTCGCTTTAGGAGTGACCCGCTTTACCAAAGTACTTCATCAGTTAGTTCAGCGGTGGCTTGGACCTTTCTGCGTCGAGCTATATGAGTGGGCGGTCTGCTTTTGCCATCTTCCCGCGGTACTATTTCCACGCCAGACAGTGCCACTACTGCCATCGCAGCGAGAGGCAAGCCATGTCTTGGTCGGTCACCGGCGAACAATTAAAGATTGATCATATCTCTTCCGAGATATGATCAATCAGCGCCGACGAGTTTAAGCGACACGCTTTCCCGCCCTTGATCGACGCCCTTAAGCTGCCAAACCACGACAACCGAAGCGAAAATCTCAATGGCGCTATCAAGATTGCATGGTGCATGATAGCCAATTCGCCCAGACTTTTCCTCCATCAGGCGTCTATCAAGACTTATGGAACGACTGCTAGGCTTCTGCCGTCTTGTGTTCGCTGCGTGCGGCCAGCCAGACCTCCCGTGCCGCGTCGGCATTCAGAGCGGCGATGCCCAGCCCGACGATTAAATCCGGCCATGCCGACACCCACAGGAAGGCAGTCATCGATCCCGCTGCGATGATGGCAACGTTCGCCATGGCGTCGTTGCGGGCTGATAGAAAGGCGGCTTTGGTCAGGCTGCCGCTGTGTTGACGATACCGTGCCAGCATAAAAGCGCAGGAGAGGTTAACAGCCAGCGCCCCCAGGCCGGTCAGTGAAAGCAGAGCCGGATTCGGTGCCAGCGGCAGGTTGAATTTTTCCCATGCCATCCACAACGTGGCCAGGCCCGGCACGAGCAGGATCCCCGCGAGCATCATACCGACGCGGGAGCGATTGCCTGCCGTCCAGCCGAGCGCCACGAGAATGAGGACGTTCACCGACGCATCTTCGAGAAAATCGATGCTGTCCGCAAACAGAGAAACCGAGCCGATAGCCCGGGCAACGGTGAACTCGATCCCGAAATAGGCCAGGTTTAAAACGGCGACGAGCCGAACTACTCGCCGCAAATGATGGTCAGTGGCTAAAGATGTCATGCAGTACCACCATACACCGATATCCTTCTCGCCTGGCAACGCCATGCGGTGCAAAAATTAAGACTTCTGCACATCAGGGCGGCATCATCCTGGATGAGGCTATGAGCGTGCCTCCAAGGCTCGGTAGAGCGTGGCACGATGGACCCTCAACAAGCGAGCAACTTCGGCCACGGGCTTGCCCTCCCGCTCGATGAGGTGCCGGGCATGAGCGATCTGCTCGGCTGCGAGGGTGGGTCGCGGCCCAAAGCGCACACCGCGCGCCTTGGCCGCGATCCGGCCGGCGCTAGTGCGCTCCACGATCAGGGACCGCTCGAAGTCAGCTATGCCGGCGAACACGGTCAGAACCATGCGCCCGGCCGGCGTTGTGGTGTCGGCCCAAGGCTCGGCGAGCGAGCGCAGGCCAGAGATCAAACAAGTGGATGAGCGCGTCAAAGGCGCCGAACCCCTCAGCCTGGCGCAAGATCGCAAGGATCTGGGGCTCGCTATATCTCGAGGTTTTCATGCAAATCTCCTCGTGCAATGTGCTGAGAAAATTCTACGTATCAATCCCCTTAATCGCAGGGGGATTACCGGGTCGGCGAACCAAGCGCTTGAGAGTTGCCACTTGGCGAAAAAATTCGTGCCGCGACTGAGCTGGACTACCGAGTAGAATGGCTTTTGGTGGAACATCGGAGATCACGCCAGCCTGAGCACCAATCTGTGCGCCTTGCCCAATGTGCAGATGACCGGCCATCGCTGCCTGACCACCGACCTGAACAAAATCTTCCAGGATCGTTGATCCAGAGATGCCCACCTGAGCGACGATTACACAACAGCGGCCGAGCCGTACATTGTGACCAATCTGCACAAGGTTATCGAGACGCGAACCTGCGCCAATTACCGTATCCTGGACAGACCCTCGGTCAATGGTCGAGTTCGCGCCAATCTCAACATCATCCTCGATAACCACCCTGCCGAGCTGCGGGATTGTTAGGTAGCCGGCCTTTGTCCTCGCGAAACTGAACCCTTCCTGTCCAACACGAGCACCTGGGTGGAGGCACACCCGCATGCCCAGCAGTGCGTGGCTTATGCTGGCATGAGTGCCAATCCGGCAGTCCGCACCGAGTATGACTGCTTTGCCAATACTGGCGTAGGCCCCAATACGGCATCGCGGCCCGATCTGCGCACCTTCTTCAATCTGAGAGAAGGCCCCGATCTCTGCTGTCGAATCCACGATGGCATCGGGTGCTACGAACGCCGTGGGGTGAATGCCCGGATTAGGTGGGATTTCCGGGTGGAACAACGCCATTACGCGCGCCCAGCCCTCATACGTTGCCTTGGTCACGATTGGGATTGCCGAAGCGGGCACCCGGTTCGCCATGTCTGGATGCACGATGACAGCGCCGGCGTTAGTTGCCGCGAGCGCTGAGACATATCGTCTATTGTCCAGAAAGCTAACGTCGGTTGGACCGGCTACTTGTAGGGGCGCAACGCCTGTCATCATACAATCGCCTCTGGACACGGCGCTCCCAGCGGCGGCGGCAATTTGAGCGAGGCTATAAGGGCCGCTTCGAGCGTAAAAACGGGCGTCGCCTACGGATTCGCTGGGCATTGGACCTCCCTGAGAGGATGTATTTGTTGCCGATGTTTATCTATTTTTGGAAGCCGTCGGCCTACTCATCGACAGCGCTATCGAGATATTCACTGACCTTCAAGCTGTCGGGACAGTGCCGTCCCTGACTTCCAGAAAGGCGCCATCCCTTTTTTGCGCCGCACTCGATTCTAGAATCGGCCCCCATTATGGAAAACAGCTGGCGGTCGCTGGGCAGCTACCACGTAGTTGTAGCGACGCGCAATGATGAACGGCCCGACGCGCAATCAAGGGCAGTTTCTGACGCAGATTAGCTGAGACTTTTCGCGCCACACCCATGAAGATTTCACCGACACCGATTATTCCCCGGTTGCTTCGCGAGTTTTGTTTGAAAATGTAAACTCGATCACCGGGTTGAGCGCTGCTGTCCGCGATGCGCCACGGTTCGATGGACCCATCCGCATTGGGGTCTGCTTCCACATGATCGATCAGGGCACGTAGGTCAGACAATGGCCAACCTCGTTTGGCTGATTCTTCTTTGGGTACGTAGGTCAGCCAGAAGGCGGGCATGAGATAGAAGACCTCCGAATGAGTTGGAAGCTTGCTGTCAGTGGAACTGCATCTACGCTAGTCTTACCGTACCTCAAATCCAAACAGTTGGTCAGCCTGTTCTCGTCGCCAGGCATATGTTCTCTCCCCGTGCGGGGCATTCTAAAATCGGGTTGTTACCAATAACGGACATAAGCCATATGCAGAAGTCAAGACTTTCGGTAAAACGGCTAGTTTTGGGGTATATGCCTAGCCCTGTTAATTTACATTGCATTTGTATCTACAAACGAGTATACGCTTCTTTATGAAGATTGCGGGTTTCGACTGGGATAGCGGCAACTGGCCGAAATGCGGCAAGCATGGCGTATCCCAGGAAGAGATCGAGCAGGTGTTGCTGGGCGAGCCAGCGGTTATGGTCGATCCCAACCCCGATGAGCCGCGCCTGCGTGCCATCGGGAAGACGGCGGCCGGGCGCTACGTCTTTTTGGTGTTCATGCGCCGGGAGATCGACAGCCAGACCAAGCTTCGCCCCATCAGTGCTCGTTACATGCACCAGAAGGAGGTCGATCACTATGAAAACCAAATCTAGGCCGCTGCCCTCGTTACACAGCGACGAAGAAGCTGAAGAGTTTGTCGCCAACGCCGACCTGTCGCAATATGACCTTTCCGGCTTCAAGCCTATGCGCTTCGAGATCGAAGCAAAGGCTGCGGCGCTGAATATGCGCCTGCCAGCATCTCTGCTGGCCGCACTGAAAGCTAAAGCCAAGGCCAAGGGCATCCCGTATACGCGTTATGTACGGATGCTGCTGGAAACCGACGTGGCGCAGTCGCGGTAAAACTTATTTCTCAAAGCGAAGATTTCTGCGAATCGGATGATATCTCACCAGTGATGCTATTGCCTGGCCTCCAAGGCCCGGTAGAGCGTGGCGCGATGGACCCCCAGCAAGCGGGCAACCTCAGCCACAGGCTTGCCATCCCCCTCGATGAGTTGGCGGGCGTGCGCAATCTGTTCGGCGGCGAGGGTGGGGCGCGGCCCAAAGCGAACACCACGGGCCTTAGCCGCGATCCGGCCGGCGCTGGTGCGCTCCACGATCAGGGACCTCTCGAAGTCGGCCATGCCGGCGAACACGGTCAGCACCATCCGCCCGGCTGGCGTCGTGGTATCGGCCCACGGCTCGGCGAGCGAGCGTAAACCAGCGCCCGCCTCCTTGATCCGTTCGGAGATTTCTAACAGATCGCGGGTGGAGCGGGCGAGCCGGTCCAGGCGTGTGACCGTCACCACGTCGCCGGTGCGCAGATGGTCGAGCAGCCGCCCCAGTTCGGGCCGGTCGCGCTTTGTACCGCTGATCTTTTCCTCGAAAATCCGTGTGCAGCCGACCTCACGCAGCCCGGCGCGCTGCTGGGTGAGGTCCTGGCCCTGAGTGGAGACGCGGGCATAGCCGATCAAGGAACCAGCAGCGGGCTTGGGCATGAGCTTCCTGTTGCAAGTTATGTCGCGCAATAAATACAACGCGCGACAAAGATATGCGACAAGAAAATACTATGCGGATCGGTGTGACCTTCAGAGGTAAATGGCGGCGTATCTTCGGCGCTATTTGGCGGGTTGAGGCATTGTGCGGCCCAGGGTGCGATAGACAGTCGGCCGTGAGATGGAGAATAGCTCGGCCAGATCGCTGATCGAGTAGTTGCCGGTCTCGTGCATCCGCCGCAGCTCACTTTGCTGCCGATCGGATAGCTTGGGCTTCTTGCCGCGTAGCTTTCCTTTGGCACGAGCGACCGCCATCCCCTCACGAGTGCGCATTCGGATCAGGTCCGCCTCGAATTCCGCGAAAGTGGCTAGAATGTTGAAGAACAGCTTGCCCATCGGGTCGGATGGATCATGGAGGCTGGGGCCGAGCTGAAGCTTCACCCCGCGTTCGGCAAGGTTGTCGCCGATGGCTCGGGCATCCGGGACAGAGCGCGCGAGCCGGTCGAGCTTCGGCACCACCAGTGTGTCGCCACGGCGCACCGCCGCGAGTGCTTGATCGAGGCCGGGCCTGGTCCGGTTCGTGCCGGTAAATCCCCGGTCCGTGTAGATGCGATCCTGCGGGACGCCGAGCTTGCGCAGGGCATCCTGCTGGCCGGCGAGATCCTGTTTATCGGTCGAGCAGCGGGCGTAGCCAATCAGCGTGTTCGTCATGTCGCACACTGTAACGTAAGAGGGGCCTTCACCGCAAAATAAATAGTACCAGTCAAATGAGACTCGTCTTATAGTGATTTTGCTTGTTTGGCCTGGCGTCGGTCAGGCGTCCGTTGAACGATCCTCTATCGGACACCTTCGCATGCGGATGATATGAAGAGGGAGGCTGAAATAACGCGCGTGGAGACCCCAGTCCCCAGGGCGGCAACCCTTAAAGAAGAGCATCGCCAGATGGCGATGCAGCGCTTTGGTGTCTTGCGACCCCATTTGGAGGAGGACATCCCACTCGCGCGGGCCGCTCACAACGCCGGCGTTGCGCTTCGGACGGCGCAGCGCTGGCTGACCCGGTATCGAGACTGTGGGCTTGCCGGCCTGGCCCGCACAATTCGCGGCGACGCCGGAGTCCGCCGGGCACCCATCGAGTTGGTTTCCCTCATCGAAGGCATGGCGCTGAAAAAGCCACGCAGTTCCGCCGCTGCGGTTCACCGCCGCATTGGCAAGATCGCGGCGGAACAAGGCTGGCCTGTTCCCTCGTACAGCACGATTTACGCGATCCTTGCCGCGATCGATCCGGCCACCATGACACTGGCGCACGAAGGCGCAGCCGCCTTCCGCGACAGGTTCGAAATGATCCACCGGCACCGGGCAAGCGTGCCCAACGCGGTCTGGCAGGCCGATCACACGATTCTTGACCTTCTCATCCTCGACCAAGCGGGCAGGCCGACGCGGCCGTGGCTGACGACCGTGATTGATGATCATTCCCGCGCGCTCGCCGGCGTCATGGCGTTTATCGGTGCGCCGTCAATCCTCAATACCAGCCTCGCCCTGCGTCAGGCGATTTGGCGCAAGGCCGATCCAGCTTGGCCGGTGTGCGGAATTCCTGACGTGCTGTACGTTGATCACGGGAGTGATTTTACCAGCAACCATCTTGATCAGGTCGCGGCCGATCTACGCTTCCGCATCATCTATTCCACCGTCGCCCGACCGCAGGGGCGCGGTAAGGTGGAGCGCCTTTTCGGAACACTGAATTCGGAGCTGCTGCCGGAATTGCCGGGGCATTTGATCAACGGCAAACCGGCAACGCCGCCAAGCCTATCCCTGTCCGATCTGGACCAGGCGGTCACCGACTACATTGTCGGTACGTACAATGTCCGCATCCACAAGGAAATCAGACAAACGCCGCTGGACGCCTGGCGCGGCAGGGGATTCTTGCCGCGCTTGCCGGAAAGCCTCGAAGATCTCGATTTGCTGCTCGTCATGCATGCCGAGCCACGCACTGTCCGGCGTGATGGCATTCGTTTCCAGGGGTTCCGCTACAGCCATGCAACGCTGGCGGCCTATGTCCGCGAGGCGGTCACCATCCGCTATGACCCGCGCGACCTCTCCGAAATCAGGGTTTTCCATCACAATCAGTTCCTCTGCCGCGCGATTAGCGAGGAACACGCCGGTGAGGTCCTGACCTTGAAGGACATCCAAGCTGCCCGGCGGGCGCATCGGCAGTCCTTGCGCAAGACCATCAACGAGCGGGTTGCACGGGTCTCGGACTTTTTGCCGGCCGGGGGCAAATCTCAATCCGGAGATCCGCAACCTCCCCGAGCGCAACCCCGAATCAAGCTCCGGCTCTACCAGGAGGGCGATTGATGACCACAAAGGAATGCGGAGAACGAGCTGGGCAGTTCATCGCGACCAAGGAGCATCGCCGGTTCACAGAATTTGCCGAAGCCGTTCGCCGGCATCGCTATATCGGTCTTTGCTATGGGCCGGCGGGAGTCGGCAAAACGCTGTCCGCGCGCCGGTACACTCACTGGAATTTGGCTGGCGAAGCGATAGAAAATTGGGATCGTCGGCCCGACCAAGAGAAAATCGACGCCGCATTGGCAGGCTCGCGCGCCGTCTTCTACACGCCAACTGTGCTCGGTGCCCTACGTGACATGCGCCGGACGTTGGGCGACCTTATGGTGCGGGTCGAGATATGCATCGAAAATCATCTGTGGGGTGACGACGAAGACTGCCTGGGCGGCAAAAACGAGCGCCGGATCGAAATGCTGATCCTGGACGAAGCAGAGCGCCTCTCGATGGCGGCCCTCGAATTCGTTCGGGACATATTCGACCGCACCGGAATCGGGGTCATCCTGATCGGCATGCCAGGAATGGAGAAGCGCCTGTCCCGCTACCCCCAGCTCTATAGCAGGGTCGGCTTCGCCCACCATTATCGCCCGTTGCATAGCGATGAACTCACCTTCGTCCTCACCCGCCACTGGCGCAGGCTCGGCCTCTCCCTCGACGGCGCGGACTTCACCGATTCCCAGGCGATTGCCTCGATTGCCCGAATCACTGGCGGCAATTTTCGGCTCCTTCACCGGCTGTTCGTGCAGATCGATCGCATCCTCAAGATCAACGGGCTGTCGGTCATCACCGACGACGTGGTAGAGGCCGCGCGAAGCACGCTCGTGGTGGGGATTTGATGCCAAATAACGCCGAAGAAACGCCGCCATTTAATTCTGAAGGTCACAGATCGGGATGCTGCCTAATGTCGCAGGTTTTACAAGTTATGCGACACCGCATGTCGCGGTTGGGTTGAGAGCGTGCGGTCCGGTTACGAAGGAAAGGCAGATACCGGGCATTCGGCCCGCACCGAGACTGGCCAGAAGCGGGATGGCGATTCCGCTCGAACTTGCTCAGGGCAAGGGGGGCATCTTTCAGATGCCTGTCGATATGGACGACGCAATCGGGCTCGCGATAAGTTCCCATCTCACGACTTGCTGTTCTTCAGCTTTCGCAGGACCTTCACAAGCTCATGGACATCCGTATAAGGGTCCTCCCCCGGCAAACGGCTATACTCCTCCTTGAGAGTAGTCGCGCGCTGCGTAGCGATCGCGAGGTTTGGCAACGTTACGGCGTAAATCCCATTGTTGCCCTTTTGGTATCCTTCTAGGTGCCGTTGCAGCTGTGCCAATGCTTCGTGCCGGTGCATCGGTGCCATGATGTTCACAAAGTGGAGCAAAAGCCACAGCTCAAAACAGGGAACGCTAACGATAGCTTCGAAGGACACGGGTACCTTCTCATCATTCGTCAGCTTGCGGTCGCGCGCCGCCGCCATTGCAATCGCCGTGGCGTAGGTTCGATGCTCATCGCGGTCGAACACGGCATAGACCATCTCAAAGCCTTTTGACTTAAGAAACTCCTCCTCCGCGCTTTGCACTATCTGCTGCGGCTCTGTTCCCAAGGAACTATGGGGTGGTGTAACCTGACGTCTGGAAATTCATTTTGGGTTGGGAGTTGGTGCCCTTGCCGGGGCATGCCCCGGCAAGGGCTGTTCATTCTGGTATTCCATGCAGTTGTTCACACCAACATGGAGACCGATGAATGGACGCCAAAAAGGATACGATTATCGAGGCACTTTTGGAACATCTGATCGAAAACGGCGCAGGCGATATCGCCACGGTATTTGCCAGGACCTTCGAACTCGCCATGCAGATCGAGCGCGAACGCTTCCTCCACGCCAGTCACTACGAGCGCAACCCCGATCGTCAGGGTTACGCCAATGGCTACAAGCCCAAGCGGATCGATACCCCGGCCGGGTCGATCACCGTCGATGTCCCCAAAACCGCCGGTCACGTGGGCGAACCCTTCTACCCACAGTCCCTCGAACGCGGCCGACGCTCGGTCCGCGCCGTCATGGTCGCCGTCGCCGAAATGTACATCAAAGGCGTCTCCACCCGCGACGTCGAGGCCGTCATGCGCGAATTCGGCATCGAAAGCCTCTCCTCCGCTCAGGTCAGCCGCGCCAGCAAGCTGCTCGATGACGAACTCGCCGCCTGGCGCACCCGACCCCTCGCCGAGATCCGCTACCTCATCCTCGACGCCAGATATGAAAAAATGCGCGATAATGGCGTCGTCCGCGATGCCGCCGTGCTCTCGGCCATCGGCATCGGACCCGATGAACGCCGCCGTGTCCTCGGCGTCTCGGTCGCCCTTTCCGAGGCCGAAGTCCATTGGCGTGCCTTCCTCGAAAGCCTCCATCAGCGTGGCCTGCGAGGCGTCGAATTCATCGTCTCCGATGACCATGCCGGATTGCACGCCGCACGCCGCGCCGTCTTCGGCGCCGCACACTGGCAACGATGCCAGTTCCACCTCGCCCAAAACGCCATCCACCACGCCCCCAACCACGCCATCCGCAAACGCATCGGCGCAGAACTCCGGACCGTCTGGAACGCAAATTCCCTCGCCGCTGCCCAGATCGCTCTCACAACCCTCGTCAATGCCTATCGCGACACCGCACCAAAGCTCGCCGATTGGCTCGAACGAAATATCCCCGAAGGCCTCACCGTCTTCACACTGCCAGAACCCCACCAGCGCCGGCTTCGCACTTCCAACCCCATGGAACGCGGCATCCAGCAGGAACTCAAACGCCGCACCACCAAAATCAGGGTCTTCCCCAACGAAGCCTCCCTCGAACGCCTCGTCAGCGCCGTCCTCGTCGAAATCGATGAAAAATGGGCCGCCGACACCAAGGGCTACATCAAGTGGGACTACCAGGATGCCTGACCCCCGCTCGCCCTATTTTCCAGACATCAGGTTGCTCAATCAACTATGGATCACGCGCAGGTTCACCATCGGGAGCCGCGCTTCCTGTCGGATCTCTTCGAAATAGTTTACCTCGGTCTTGGCACCCTCGCAGACGATCAGTACCCGAGGGTAGGGAGGACGTTTCGGGGGCTTGCGTCTTAGATCTCGGCTGCTTCTTGCACGAGGATGCTTCACCATTAGTTGAGCCTTAGCGTGCGAAGGATCGGCACCCCACCATATCGTCCCGCTAGATAACCGCGCTCGAGCGCCTCGCCCTTCCGCGGGGAGAAATCGGACAGCGGATACAGATGCGATGCCTGATCCTCGTCCTTTTCAGCAAACCAGATTTGATCACGGCGCAACAGCTCGCCGTCGAGCAAAGAGGTGTCGTGCGTCGTGAAGATCAGCTGCGCGCCTTTTTGATTCAGGTCTGGGTTTTGAAACATTCCGATCAGTTGACGCACCAGCAGTGCGTGAAGGCTTCGGTCGAGTTCATCGACGATTAGTACTTGGCCGCGTTCGAGGATTTCAAAGACTGGGCCAGCGAGAGCAAAAAGCTTTTGCGTACCCTCGGACTCATCGTGAAAATCAAACTCTGCTGAACCGGAATTCGCTTTGTGTTCGAAAGTTGGTACAGTAATCTCTCGTGGCTCCGCCGGAAGGGGCTCAAACTGACCCGTTGCTAAGTCGACTTTCATGGTGCCCATGAAGCCTTGCCGCTTTATGAGCCGGATATCAGCGATGCCGGTGTCTGCTGCCGACAGAAATTCACGCACGCTATCGGCCTTGTTTCGCGCAATGTGGGAAATCGTATAGTCCGGGACGGGGCCGCTTCCGTTCTCGAAGATCACCAGTCCGTTAGTCAAGAAGGCGAATACGGGGCGCAACTGCTCGCTGTTCAGTTGCACGGCGGTCGACAGGAACAGCGCGTTCTCGCGCGTGGCTTCGCACCATACACCCTTGGCGCCAAGCAGCTGAGCGCTGAACTTGTAATCGTACTTCTGAGTGTGCTGATCGAAATTGCGATCATACCACGTCGCGGGTTGCGTCGATTTGTAGACGATAAGCCATTCGCTCAGAATCTTGTGCGGCGTGAGCCTGAAGCCAAACTGGTAGCGAACATCGTCCAGTAGGAACGTGATTTCGTACTCAATAGGTTGCTCCGTGGCGACAGGATCGAGGCGGAAGGGTTGGACGTTAATCGGCTGGCCTGCCTGCAAAGTCGCTGAATCTTTCACTATGCCGCGTAGGAGTTGCATTGCGCGCACGAGGTTGGATTTGCCGCCAGCATTGGGTCCGTAGATACCGGCCGTGCGCACCAGCCGGGGCACCGACTTGTTCCCCGTAGCCATGACAGCGGTTTCTTCGTTGGTCTTGTCGCGTGAGGCCACGAGATTGAGAATCGCCTCGTCTCGAAAGGACCGGAAATTCTTGACTCGAAACTCAACCAGCACAGCCATGCTCCTATTTTATATGGCGTTTATGCATAATATTCGCGAAAAGTCCATCGAATTAGCCAGTCAGGACGATTTGTCAGCTTTGCACGGCAGTTTCCGTCCGGTTTTTCAGGCGAATTCTGCGCTACACGTTAGGCTTTCAAGGCTCCGCTCTTGAGCGCCCAAGTCTGACGACGGGCGCCTGCAAACATCTTCTGGGTGCAGAGAGGCTGCCCGTCGTCAGACTTGGGACGGAGCTATGAAAATACGAAATTGACCGGCGCCGATTTCCAACAGAAGGCGTTGAATGTCCGGTTCGGGGATCCCGTGATTAGCAGCCAAGCGCCCGTATCGGGCCGATTGCGGATGTCGCATAACTTAGGAGTTGCGCGACAAGAAATTGTTTTGGTTTCACGCCCCCTCCCCTCCCCCGCCATATGATCGCTTTATGACGAAATCAGCTTTGATGAGGTTGAGCGAATCAGGCTGTAGGGCGCTGGCGACTACCCAAAAACCTTTCTGGGGCGCCCGCCTTTAGCGCCGTTAGTCCGGGCTGCGGCCGCCTTAGCGGGGCTTTTCGCTTTACCGGCCTGGCGTGCCATGAATGCTTTGGTGCCGAGCAGGCCGGCCAGTAGGCCGGGAACCGACAGATCCGCATCAAGGGCTTCCCAATGCAGGCCGTAGCCGGCGCCGAGAATCTCGACTTGGGCCAGCTGGTCGTCCGTCGCTGCTTCCAGTCCCTGGGCAAGATGTGGCGGGAAGGTAAAAGTGCAGCCGTTTTGCAGATCAACGACGACGCGGCCAAGCTTTCGATTATAGCGAACCGCTGTTGCCCGCGGCTCATTCAGGTGCGCGATCTTGCCGCGTTCCGTGGCGGCATCGATCTGGGCGTCATTCAGTTCAACCATGGATATCCTCCCATCGAGCCAGAAGCAGCGCTTGCTGCTCAAGAACAATCCGCATGGCGCGGCGGACCTCAGCGCGGGTCATACCTTCCGTCCAGACCAATTCAGGTGTGCCATCAACACCGAGGAGATTGATCTTGGCATGACCGTCACCAAAGACATGCACATGGGCCGGTTGGTGATCATCGATAAAGATAATTACGCGTAGGCCGAGAGCGCGAAATACAGTGACCATGCGACCTTATAACCCATCATGATAGGTTTTTAAAGGTATTTTACGTCAAGATTAAAAAAACTTGAAAGAACATTCTTTTAATATTAAAAGAAGGCTCCTCCAATTCTTTAATAAGGGGCTTTTATGATCCTTACGGTAGGCAACACTAAGGGCGGGGTTGGTAAGACGACGTTAGCCGTCCAAATCGCGATAGCCCGTTCTCTCCTTGGCCGAGATGTGTGGTTAATTGACGGCGACCGGCAAGGCACAGCCGCAGCAGCTATTGCCGCTCGTGTGGAGGCCGGACGAAAGCCCGGCATTGCTTGCGCTCAATATTGTGACGGACCTGGTCTGCGTGGGCAGGTACAGCAGCAGCGTGACAAGTGGGATGACATCATTATTGACGCCGGAGGTCGGGACAGCACCGCACTTCGGGCGGCGCTAATTCTCAGTGATGTTCTTCTCGTACCTTTTGCTCCACGCTCCTATGATGTTTGGGCCTTAGAAGACATGGCCGCTCTCGTGGACGAGGCCAGGAGTGTTCGGGACAATCTCCGTGCGATGGCTATTTTGAATCTAGCAGACCCCGGCGAAACCTCGTCAGATAATGCGGATGCTGCAGCGGCGGTCGCGGATGTACCGCAGTTTCAGTACCTCAACGCTCCGATCCGACGGCGGAAAGCCTTCAGCAATGCCGGCGGGGCCGGTTTGGCCGTTATGGAAATGTTGCCGCGCGATCCTAAAGCCTGTGCTGAGCTAGATAATCTATGCTCATTGCTTTTTAATATTAAAACAATAGCCTAATAGGAGCCAAATAGATGTCAATACAACGTAAACCGAAGTCTCAAACTGAGGCCCAGCAAGACGCTTTCATAGCGGCCGCCCCAGATGGTGGGCATAGCCAAACCCCCGTTACAGCCGTGTACGAGAAGGGCATAGCCAAGGGCCATAAGCGTCAGATTTCTTTAACGATCGCTCC
The DNA here is from genome assembly GCF_033842475.1 of Acidiphilium acidophilum. Taxonomy (NCBI): domain Bacteria; kingdom Pseudomonadati; phylum Pseudomonadota; class Alphaproteobacteria; order Acetobacterales; family Acidocellaceae; genus Acidiphilium; species Acidiphilium acidophilum. Next base: position 47,028 of record NZ_JAWXYB010000002.1, read on the forward strand.
AGACATGCTGCGTCGAGTGGATGATGTTGCCAAGCGCACCGGCCAGGCCCGTGCTGCCGTCATTAACATGGCTTTGTATCGTGCGCTTGAAGGCGACATCTTTAAGTGATTTGAGTTTGTTTTTAATATTGGTTTAATATTAATATAGACCCATTATCAAGGAATTCTCATGGCTGGGATCGAGCGAGCCCTTAAAAAATTAGAAAAGAGAGTTAAGGTGAGTGAGGCCAAAAAAACGGTCTTGATCCCTGAACGGTATCCCCAGCTCGATCTGTTCATGACGGCAGGTATCACGGCTATCCCAAAGGACGAGATGGCCAGCATGGAGCATCCGATTTTTGCCGTCGAAGACGGCGATACGCGGGAACTCAAATATGAGCATAACGGTGATGTAATTGAGATCATTCCCAGTGTCCGGGGGAGGGCCACCCAGCACGACAAAGATGTAATCCTATTTTGTGTCTCAAAGCTGGTCGCCGGGATCAACAAAGGAATGACGCCCGCTAGAACAGTTGAAATCACGGCCAGAGAGCTATTGCTGTTCACCAACAGTGATACGAATGCCAGAAGCTACACCTTGCTCGCGGCAGCACTGGACAGGCTTGCCGGCACTCGCATGAAGACGACGTTAAAAACCGGCCGACCTGGCAAGGGAGGGAGTAAATGGTTTGGCCTAATTGATGGGGCAGAAACAGTTACCAAAGGGCCAGGTGACCGAATGGAATCCATACGAATAACCCTTTCAGAATGGACCTATAACGCTGTGCTCTCGTTGGAAGTCTTAACGATACCACGTGAGTATTTTCGGCTTAGGAAGCCAATTGCAAAGCGGATTTATGAGTTGGCCCGCAAACACTGCGGAGACCAAGGGCGCTGGAAGGTCAGCCTTGATTTGCTGCAAAAGAAGGTTGGGAGTCGAGCCCTGTTACGGAAGTTCAGGGCGGCCGTAATCGTGATCGCAGAGGAGGGGCCGCTCCTCGACTATCACATGAAGTACCTACCGGCTGAGGACGCTGTTGTTTTTTACAGCCAAAACGAGGCTGGGACGCGGGCAATCACTACCGACCTGGAAAAGGAAAGAGGTGGCGCTGTGGGCGAAAGGAAACGTCGGCCACGGGCTAAACGAACTTTACGGTAGCAAGATTCGGTACTCTAGGGACGTTTATTGTCTAAGCTATTGAAATACTTTATATTTTTTTATCGTAGGTAGGCACAACATACTGGTTTGACCTCCAAAATCGATCGATTGTTGGTGGGTAACTGGGTATCGGGGGGAGTTGAAGGAAAACAAATGTTTCCGGAAACATTTTATATCTCGCCGCTACCGGTAACGGCGACTTAAAAGCGAATCTGTGGATAAGTCCGCAGGGGATTCGGGACTCTAGGGACGTTTGGTTCGGTACTCTAGGGACGTTGGTTCGGTACTCTAGGGACGCAGAGGTTCGGTACTCTAGGGACGCAGACTCGGATTTTCCTGTTATTTTTCAAGCAGCTATAAAAGCCTAACAACGCGCGCGCGTTTTAACTATTTTAACAGATTCTTTTAACGCATCAGCGGCTGTGGATAAGTGTTCACAACGAGCGGGACAAAAGCATACCCTGGCGATGCCTTGGCAGCGGCGCTGGCGCGCATGGGCCAAGCGCTGACCGCAAGGCAAGCCGGCAGTTTATCCGGCGTCTCAGCCTGAGCAAGAAACCACCCCAGAGTTATATTTCTCCTATGACCAGATAAAATCTTTCCCTTTTCAGCACTTCATGCAGACACGCCCTATGGGCGTGAAGTGGTAGTCTCGCGCGCTTCGCGCGTCACCAGCAGCCGGGCCACGCCAGACTGCCCGCATAGCGGGCCGCGTAGCGCGGCTTCCGCTCCGCGCTCGCTCTGGCGTTCACCGGTATGGGGGTGGCACCATCTCAAGATGCTCAGGGGGAAGAAGGTCTCGGGAAGCTCACCGTTTCGGGTTAGCCTCGCCTGGGGTCCATCCCGGCAAAGGTACGTATCGCGACATAGGGTTCAACGGAGGGGCGTTTCGCAAACGAGGGAATGAGTAACATGCCCTTTCATGCCTGTTTCCAAGCCAAAATGCGCTTCATAAGCCATCTCAAAATCAAAATTTAGCAAACCTAGTGCCGTTTAGTTTTGGAACGGCGCGGCTCTGAATTTCTTAATTATCTAAATAATTTAAGGGGTTATCGGAAATCCTATGTCGCGATACGTACCTTTGCCGGGACGAACCCTGTGCCCGAGAGGCTGGTTGTTAGAGATTGGCGGTGCCGAGCTGTTCGAAGATTTCTTGTTGTATGATTTTGAGGCGCTGTCGAACCATGATGTTGAGTGGTTCACCGGTGCTTGGGCGCGGCGATCCAGCCAGGCCCTGGCTGAAGGTCATCTGTTCTTTGCGTAAATCCTGGATCGTGAGGATAAATATTTCGCTGCGATTTGGAAGTGAGACGATCCCCCGAATCTGGTCTTTCACCTCGGCGTAGATATTCAGATCGGTGAATGGCTGGCCGTTTGGTTGGACTTGGGCCTGATATTCATTCAGCCAGACGACGGCCTGGGCGCCGGCGGGTAGATGTTTCATGATCTGGCGGAAGCCGTTCAGGGTTTCCGCCAGCATATCCCCCGCGATGGGGATGTGCACAAAAACCGTCTTGCCGGCGGCTTGCAGCGTTTCGATGGCGCGGGATTGTACGAAGTAGCTCATCAGGGGCAAGAAGATGGTCGAGCCGGTATCGACCAGACAGCTGATTTGGGGTTCGGCCAAGGTGGCGGTTAACGCCTCGCAGTCCGGTGTGCCATCGGATCGAAGACCCAGGCCAATAGGGTCCAACGCCTTATAACCGCCGAGGCTCCGATTGACGGGATCGGCATCGATGCACCTGAGGCTGGAGCACCGCTCACTCAGGTAATCAGCCAGGAGAAGAGCGATGAGCGATTTTCCAGTTCCGCCTTTCCCCTGGAGGATCAGATGGATTTCATTCTGGCGGCTTGTTGCAGGCGGGTTGAAAGAGGGTGTCGTGGTCGGGGTGATCGAGGGAGAAGATGAGGCCGTCTGCGGGCTGGTGTTTGGGTTCATGCGGCTGATCTGATCCCTTCAATTGATCGGTGGCGGGCGATGCCGCGGCATGATTCGACGAGGCAGTGGCCGATTGCAAGCCCGGCGCTGAAGAAGAGGCGGGCTCGGGCAACTGATTGCGTTCCTTTGGGGGGTACCAGCGATCGAGGGTGGATTCGAGATTTCCAAAGTCGATGAATTTTCTGGTTTTAATCTCAGTTGGAGATCCGGACGTGATCATTTGTCCACTTGATGGTGTCGGGCTGGGTTGTGCCTGTGCCGGGGGTGGCTTGGCGGTCTGACCACTAGCGGGTGCGAGACTTTTCCCTCCAAGTGTGCGCTCGCCGCGAGATCCGGAATTGGTGACTTCGCATGAGACCAAGTCGGCGAAATGTCTGTAGCCGATAAGGGGGGGTGACTGATCCCCGAAGTGATTTTGCCAGATCATTTTGATTGTGGCGCCGGCTTCGATTTCCGCGGCCACTTTTTCCCGGACGGAGCGGAACGCCATGCGGGCGGTTCCGCGCGGCCTAGCTTTGCTTTCTACCATGAACGCAAGGTAGCAACGTCACCGTTCCGCAACAAGCGCATTTTATCTCATTTAATCAGACTAAGGCGCTCAAGGACGCAATAAGTCACATTTAGCCGCACGAAAGCGCGTTCAAGCCGACGATCCCATGAAATGAGGTTGAATGAGGCATGATGCGTCTTGTTGCGGTTGATACACTTAGTATAAAGAAGGCAAGATGTTCATTTGCGATGCAAATGCGGAGGGTTATAGTGCCGCGTGAGGGGGCGGGGTGGTGCTTACTCGCCTGTGGCTCGACGCAAGCGGAGGGGGAGTGCCCGGCGCGTTTTTGTGAGTGGAGAGGAAACGCCAATGGAAGCCGACAACGAGGCCGAGACCGATAGTTCCGCCGAAGCGGGCACGGCTTCTCCGGCGGATTCCATGGGGCGCCGCCCTCGCCGTGTGAGACGCCCGCGGGCGTCGCGGGAGAGCCGGAGCGTGCAGCTGGCGGTGCGTTACACGCCAAGCGAATGGGAGCAGATCGAGGCGCGGGCGGAGGCGGCCGGTCTTGGCGTCACGGATTACGTCCGTGTGGCGGCGGTGCATGCCTTGATCAATTCGACGGTGGAGAAGGCGGCGATCGTGGCGCTGGAGCGCCAGGGCGCGGTGCTGCGCGGGTTACTGGAGCCGCTGGAGCTGATCCGTTCCCAGCTCTCCCGTGGTTCTGAACTATCGCCACTGACGGTGGAGCGTGTTGTTGCGGAAATCCGGCAGGGTCTGGCCGGGCTGAGCGAGGCGGTGAAGCGGCTATGATTGTGCGCCGGGTGCCGCCGAAGGTGACGCGGGCGAGCGGGTTCCAGCAGTTGGCCCGGTATGTGACGGCGGCGATGGTGCCGGGGCAGGGAGAGGCTGGGCGAGCTGGCGCTGGCGCAGAAATTGGTGCCGATGGCCGACGCGGCTCGCAAGGGGTGCGCCGACTTGGCGCCTATCTCGGTGACCAGGTTCGGCATGGCGACCGGGTGGCATGGATCCGAATCACGAATTGCGCGCTGGCGGATGATCTGGAGGTGGCGATCAAGGTGATGGATGCCACCCAGGGGATAAACAGGCGGGTGAAGGCGGACGCGAATTATCATCTGGTGGTGGCGTTCCCGCCGGGGGAGCGCCCGGAGCGGCAACAGATCGAGGCGATTGAGGACCGGCTTGTGGCTGGTCTGGGATTATCGGCGCATCAGCGGATATCAGCGCTGCATGGGGACAAGGAGCATCTGCACCTGCATGTGGCGATCAATCTAATCCATCCGGAGACGTTCAAAGCCGCGCATTTATTCCGGGACCATGAGCGCCTGGCTGCGATGGCGGCCGAGCTGGAGGTTGAGCATGGGCTGACCCGGACAAATCACGGCTTGCCGGAGCCTGGGCGGGCGCGGGTGCCGGATGCAGCGGTGGCGATGCGGGCGCATACAGGCGAAGAGCCGTTCATCGACTGGGTGAAACGGGTTGCCGGTCCTGACCTGCTTGAAGCCGGACGCAATGATCGGGGCGGTTGGGCAGTGCTGCATGAGGCGGCCGCCCGGCATGGTCTGGACATCCGCCCGCGCGGGGCGGGGCTGGTGATCGGCAAGCGCGGCGAGCCGGCGTTGATGATGCGGGCGAGCGATCTCGACCGATCGATGAGTTTCAGGAAGCTGACCGACCGGCTTGGCGTGTATCAGCCGGCAGGCGCAACGGTGGCGGCGGTTGTGCCGGAGAGCATCTATGAGCGGACGGTGCGGCCAGAGCATCGAGGCGAGCCTGGTCTATGGGATCGTTATGTTGTTGAGCGGGATGGCGGTCGGGCGGGCCGGGGCGCGGCGCTGGCGGCACAGATTGCGGCGGAGCGGGCATATCGGGCGAGAATTGCCGCGCACTACGCCGCGAAATTCGGTGAGATTAAACGGCTGAAGGTCACCATCGGGATCGATCCACGGATCCGCTATGACGCGCTGAAACGTGAGCAGCGCGCGTTGCTGGATCGGCATCGGCGGGAGAGCATGACGGCGCGGGAGCGGATCCGGACAGAGCATCCCCCGGCACCAGGTTGGCCGGACTGGTTGCGCCGTGAAGCGGAGAGTGGGGATCGGGCCGCGCTCGAAGCCTTGCGGCAAACAGCTGAACGGCAGGGGCGCCAGGAACGGGTTGGCGCCTCGATGATCCGGGTGCCTGAGCGTTCGGTCGAGCCGAGACCAACCCTTGGGGTGAAAGCCAAAGTGGGGCGGAACGGGGATCGGACCTGGCGCATGGAGGATGGCGGTACGGTTCTGGATACGAAGGAGGGGGTGGCGTTGTTGACGCCATCCCCGCAGGCGGCGCGTCTGACGCTCGATCTGGCGCATCGCCGGGCCAATGGTGCGCCGCTTGAGATCGGCGGGGATGATCGGTTCCGGTCAAGTCTTCTGGAAGCGTCGGTCACGAACCGGATGGAGATCAGGTTCGTCGATCCGGTGCTGGAGGCCGAGCGGGACCAGCGGATCCGGGCGATCGACGAGGCGGAGGGGTGGACGGCGCCGGAAAAGCGGGCCAGCACCATCATGATGTTCACTGCGCATCGGAACGCCTGGCCGGAACCGGGCGATATGTGTTTTTATCGAGGGCTGGAGCCTAGCGATACGGGCGAGGCGCAGTTTGTTGGCACCATGCGGCTACGTGGTGCGGATATCGCCCTCTGGCAGCAGGGTTACCTTATGATGGTCCAGGACATCAGCGAACATATGATGCCGCTGGCCCGCACTTTGGTGGAGGGTCAGGCGGTTGATCTGGCCGATGTACATCGGGCTGCGGCACGGGAGGCGGAGCTTTCCGTCGAAGCTATCGGCGCGGTTGGCGTAGGGCCAGAGGCGGAGCGGGGCCGGGAGGCCGAGCCAGAGCGCGATCTTGGGTTCGAGATGGACTGAAGGAGGCGGGTCAGATGGAACCGTCGGTAAGAACGGCCTGCGATGGCGAAGCCATGCCTATCTACCGAGATATGTCGTCGGCGATGATGCTAAGGATTTCAAGTGGCAGCATGGCATGCATCCGCGATTGCATATGCGGCAGCTTCAGCGTGTTCTCTGGAAAAACCAGCTTTTTCGCGCAGTCCAAGCGCAAGTTTCAAGGTATCAAATGACGGGCCGCTACTGGTGCCGTTGGCTGCACGATAACACCGAACCGCATCGGCGAGGACGTTTGTCATTCCTTCGGCCTGTGTTTGGGGCAAGCCAGCCTTATTGCGCAGGGCAAGAGCAAGCTTCAACGTATCGAATGGAACTGTGATCACCTCATTGTTTTTGTACATACCTTCTCCCACGGGGAAATCTTCATCATCAAGATTTATGTGCCAGCCTGAATTAAGGCAAAACACCTCGACGGCGGGTTCCCGATTTTCCTCTATGATCTGGTCATCTGCTTTTATCCATCGGAGGAAGCCATGTTCATCAGCTATCTGGAGCGGGAATACCTTAATGATGGTGCGATGCGTTACCGGCAGCGCATCCCGGGGTTGGTCCGTTGGATCAATCTGATGAGTCTGCTGACTGCCCAGTTCGTGGCAACCATGCTTTCCGACACTGTGGGAGCAGACAAGGAGCCGCTTCCAAAAATGAGAAGATGTCGGATTTTTGCGGTCACTGTTTTGCTGGTCACCTTCATGTGTCTTGCGGCGGGCTCCCACCAGGCTCTGGCGGCGCCGCTGCCGCTGCAAATCGCGCATCCCGATGTTCCGCTCGGCGGCAAGCCCAACCGCTTCGACTATGAGACAGTCGATCCGCGGCATCGGCTGCTCTTCGTCGCCCATCTCGGCTCAGGCGTGGTGACGGTGTTTGACCTGCGCACCAACCGCGTCATCACCAACATCAAGGGCGTTCCGGCGGTGCATGGCGTGCTCGCGGTGCCTTCGCTGGACGAGGTCTTCGCCTCAGCGACCGGGCAGAACCGGCTCGACGTCATTTCCGAGAAAACCTTCCACGTCATCGCCCATGCGCCGGCAGGGGTCTATCCGGACGGCATGACCTACGCGCCGCCCGAGCATGAGCTGTTGATCTCGGACGAAGCTGGGAAAACCGAAACTGTCGTTGATACCCGCAACAACAAGCGGATGGCGACGATCGCCATGGGCGGCGAAGTCGGCAATTCGCAATATGATCCGGTAACCGGCTTCGTCTTCGTCGATGTGCAGACGCGCGACGAGATCGTCAGCATCGACCCGAAGACCAACCGGATAATCTATCGCTACCGTCTGCCTGCGATCTGCAAGGACGACCACAGCTTGCTCCTGGACGCGCCGGCACGGCTTGCCTTCGTCGCCTGCGACGATAACGCCAAGCTGCTTGTGCTCGACATGCGGACGATGCACGTCCTGTCTGTCTACAAGACCGGAAGCGGCCCCGATGTCCTGGCATTCGATGCCGCCTTGCGGCGGCTCTATGTCGCCTCCGAAAGCGGCGTCGTCGCTATCTTCCAGCTTCAAGGGAACGGCTTGCATCTACTGGGCCGAAGCTATCTTGCCTATGAAGCGCATTCCGTCGCGGTCGATCCGCGGACGCACTGGGCCTATTTTCCATTGCAGGATGTCGGCGGCATGGGCGTCATGCGTATCATGGCGCCAGCCCTATAAGGGCATCCAGTCGTGCAACCACATCCGAAGCCGCGAGATTCATTCTGATTGGAAATCCGGCACACCGGATCCCAGCAACCTGACTCCATGCCCCGAAATGGCATTATCTTCGCAATTATCCGGACTAAAACATGATAGCCCACCTCATTCATAATATTGTAGTCTTTGCTCGGACGCATACCCTACTTGCTTATGGCCTGGCATTTCTCTTGACCGGAACAGAAGCGTTTCCCGTTTTTGGCGCGCTGGTTCCTGGCACAGCTGTAATTATCGCGCTGGGTGCATTGGTTCCCGGCGGTGCCTTGCGGTTCTGGCCTCTGGTCGCCTTTGCAACAGCCGGCGCAATCGCGGGCGATGGCCTCTCCTATTGGCTCGGACATCATTATAAAGAGGGGGCTGTCACACGCTGGCCGCTCCGTCGCTATCCAAAGCTGATCAAACAAGGCGATGCTTTTTTCGAAAAACACGGCGGCAAGGCCATCTTGATTGCCCGTTTTACGCCGGGCGTCCGAGCCGTTGTACCTCTCGTCGCTGGAATCACGGGCATGGCGGCGGCCAGATTCTACGCGCTGAACATCCTATCGGCGCTCTTATGGGCACCCGCCCACGTTGTCATGGGTGTCATGGTTGGCGCCTCGTTGACAATCCTGGGTGCGGTAGCCGGGCGGATTGAGGCGCTCTTCCTTGTTTTCTTTGTCATTGTGGGCCTAGTCGTCTGGCTTACGCCTCGCACAATCCGATGGTTAACGAAATTAATGCCCCGGTTTCGTGGCCCTCTCATGACATGGGCTGGTTCTCGGGATACGCGATTCCGGCGCCAGATCGCTTCTCTGCTCGATCCAACCAGGACTGAGCTTCCTGGCCTAGCCGTACTTGGTGCACTGCTAATTGGGAGCCTCTGGCTGCTGATTGGTGTTCTGCAGGATCTGATTGCGGGAGACCCTCTGGTTGAGGCTGACCGCGCTGTCCTCCATCTGCTCCTTTCGTTGCGGGTAGATTGGGCCACGCAATGCGCTGTTGCGGTAAGCGAGCTTGGAAGCGGCATTGTGATCCTGCCCGTCGCCGGCCTCGCCTTGCTCTGGCTGGACCGGCAACATGCTTGGCGTGCATTGGCCTATGGCATCGTATCCGTGATAGGTGCGATCCTGTTCTCAGCGGGCCTCGATCTCGCTCTGAAACGACCGCAGCCGATGTACAGCCAGCCAGGTTGGAGATTGAGCAACCTGATGTCTGGAAAATAGGGCGAGCGGGGGTCAGGCATCCTGGTAGTCCCACTTGATGTAGCCCTTGGTGTCGGCGGCCCATTTTTCATCGATTTCGACGAGGACGGCGCTGACGAGGCGTTCGAGGGAGGCTTCGTTGGGGAAGACCCTGATTTTGGTGGTGCGGCGTTTGAGTTCCTGCTGGATGCCGCGTTCCATGGGGTTGGAAGTGCGAAGCCGGCGCTGGTGGGGTTCTGGCAGTGTGAAGACGGTGAGGCCTTCGGGGATATTTCGTTCGAGCCAATCGGCGAGCTTTGGTGCGGTGTCGCGATAGGCATTGACGAGGGTTATGAGAGCGATCTGGGCAGCGGCGAGGGAATTTGCGTTCCAGACGGTCCGGAGTTCTGCGCCGATGCGTTTGCGGATGGCGTGGTTGGGGGCGTGGTGGATGGCGTTTTGGGCGAGGTGGAACTGGCATCGTTGCCAGTGTGCGGCGCCGAAGACGGCGCGGCGTGCGGCGTGCAATCCGGCATGGTCATCGGAGACGATGAATTCGACGCCTCGCAGGCCACGCTGATGGAGGCTTTCGAGGAAGGCACGCCAATGGACTTCGGCCTCGGAAAGGGCGACCGAGACGCCGAGGACACGGCGGCGTTCATCGGGTCCGATGCCGATGGCCGAGAGCACGGCGGCATCGCGGACGACGCCATTATCGCGCATTTTTTCATATCTGGCGTCGAGGATGAGGTAGCGGATCTCGGCGAGGGGTCGGGTGCGCCAGGCGGCGAGTTCGTCATCGAGCAGCTTGCTGGCGCGGCTGACCTGAGCGGAGGAGAGGCTTTCGATGCCGAATTCGCGCATGACGGCCTCGACGTCGCGGGTGGAGACGCCTTTGATGTACATTTCGGCGACGGCGACCATGACGGCGCGGACCGAGCGTCGGCCGCGTTCGAGGGACTGTGGGTAGAAGGGTTCGCCCACGTGACCGGCGGTTTTGGGGACATCGACGGTGATCGACCCGGCCGGGGTATCGATCCGCTTGGGCTTGTAGCCATTGGCGTAACCCTGACGATCGGGGTTGCGCTCGTAGTGACTGGCGTGGAGGAAGCGTTCGCGCTCGATCTGCATGGCGAGTTCGAAGGTCCTGGCAAATACCGTGGCGATATCGCCTGCGCCGTTTTCGATCAGATGTTCCAAAAGTGCCTCGATAATCGTATCCTTTTTGGCGTCCATTCATCGGTCTCCATGTTGGTGTGAACAACTGCATGGAATACCAGAATGAACAGCCCTTGCCGGGGCATGCCCCGGCAAGGGCACCAACTCCCAACCCAAAATGAATTTCCAGACGTCAGGTTACACCACCCGTCGCGATTGAGCAACCTGATGTCTGGAAAATAGGGCGAGCGGGGGTCAGGCATCCTGGTAGTCCCACTTGATGTAGCCCTTGGTGTCGGCGGCCCATTTTTCATCGATTTCGACGAGGACGGCGCTGACGAGGCGTTCGAGGGAGGCTTCGTTGGGGAAGACCCTGATTTTGGTGGTGCGGCGTTTGAGTTCCTGCTGGATGCCGCGTTCCATGGGGTTGGAAGTGCGAAGCCGGCGCTGGTGGGGTTCTGGCAGTGTGAAGACGGTGAGGCCTTCGGGGATATTTCGTTCGAGCCAATCGGCGAGCTTTGGTGCGGTGTCGCGATAGGCATTGACGAGGGTTGTGAGAGCGATCTGGGCAGCGGCGAGGGAATTTGCGTTCCAGACGGTCCGGAGTTCTGCGCCGATGCGTTTGCGGATGGCGTGGTTGGGGGCGTGGTGGATGGCGTTTTGGGCGAGGTGGAACTGGCATCGTTGCCAGTGTGCGGCGCCGAAGACGGCGCGGCGTGCGGCGTGCAATCCGGCATGGTCATCGGAGACGATGAATTCGACGCCTCGCAGGCCACGCTGATGGAGGCTTTCGAGGAAGGCACGCCAATGGACTTCGGCCTCGGAAAGGGCGACCGAGACGCCGAGGACACGGCGGCGTTCATCGGGTCCGATGCCGATGGCCGAGAGCACGGCGGCATCGCGGACGACGCCATTATCGCGCATTTTTTCATATCTGGCGTCGAGGATGAGGTAGCGGATCTCGGCGAGGGGTCGGGTGCGCCAGGCGGCGAGTTCGTCATCGAGCAGCTTGCTGGCGCGGCTGACCTGAGCGGAGGAGAGGCTTTCGATGCCGAATTCGCGCATGACGGCCTCGACGTCGCGGGTGGAGACGCCTTTGATGTACATTTCGGCGACGGCGACCATGACGGCGCGGACCGAGCGTCGGCCGCGTTCGAGGGACTGTGGGTAGAAGGGTTCGCCCACGTGACCGGCGGTTTTGGGGACATCGACGGTGATCGACCCGGCCGGGGTATCGATCCGCTTGGGCTTGTAGCCATTGGCGTAACCCTGACGATCGGGGTTGCGCTCGTAGTGACTGGCGTGGAGGAAGCGTTCGCGCTCGATCTGCATGGCGAGTTCGAAGGTCCTGGCAAATACCGTGGCGATATCGCCTGCGCCGTTTTCGATCAGATGTTCCAAAAGTGCCTCGATAATCGTATCCTTTTTGGCGTCCATTCATCGGTCTCCATGTTGGTGTGAACAACTGCATGGAATACCAGAATGAACAGCCCTTGCCGGGGCATGCCCCGGCAAGGGCACCAACTCCCAACCCAAAATGAATTTCCAGACGTCAGGTTACACCACCAGGTTGGAGCCTATTTCCGTTTCCAGGCGGGCATCTCGCGGTCGTCGCGGCGTTGTTCGGCTTCCTTACGGTCTTGATGTGCCGCGAGCTAAGCATGAGGTGTCGCATTGGTGTTGCGATGGCAACGGCGCTTTTTATTTCTGCACTTACTTTTTCCCGGCTCTATCTGGGGGCGGAGTTCCTGTCCACGGCTTTAGAAGGTTTGGCCTTTGGATTCGCGTGGTCGGCCCTCCTGAGTCTGACCTATCTGGCGCGGCAGGCGGAAACCGTTCGTCCAGTCGGCCTGGGAGTCATCACTGCGCTGGGTTTTATGTTGGCGGGCGGCGCCCATATCGCGTCCGCACATCGATCCGATATGCAACGCTATGCTCTCAAGATCCAGACGCAGACAATGTCGGCCGCTGATTGGGGGCAAAGCGGCTGGGCCACCCTGCCCACGCGCAGATTGGCCCTGTTTGGCGAGTTTGACCAGCCATTTACGGTCCAATGGCCGGGTGGGGTTGCCGTCCTGAAGGCGGCGCTTCTGGCTCATGGCTGGAGGCAGCCCGTCAACTGGACGGCTCGCTCGGTGCTGGAGTTCCTGTCGCCCCGCCTGGACCTCACGTCTCTTCCCGTGCTGCCTCGTCTCGATAGCGGCCGATCCGAAAGATTGGTGATGATCAAGGCCGCCGGTGGAATTCCTAAGGATGAGCGCCTGGTGTTTCGCCTCTGGAGGTCCGATGTACAGGTTTCGAGGCATGATGGGAGTTTGACCCCGCTGTGGATCGGGACCATCACCGCCGAGCGCACGGAACGAATGTTTTCATTATTGAACATACCCGAAGACAGCCGGAATATGAATACTCCCTTGCGCCGCCTTGCCTCTGACATTCCGTGTTCCCGGGTCGTGCGCCGGATGAAGACGGGAGACTCATCGTTTTGGGATGGCTCCGTCCTGCTTGGGCCGTTCAAGCCCTGTGGCGTCCTGAAGCCGGTGAAATCACCGCTGTGACCGGCAGAGGTAGACGTTTCTCGCAAGGCGACGCTTATCTATGCCGCCCGGCGCATGGAACACATCGTTGGAGGTAGATCCAAAAGCTGGTGCCAGCCAATCCGGCCGTTTGACCAATTTGAGCCGGTTAGGCGGCTCGATAGTCATGCGGATGACTGCTTGGTACGCGGGCACCAGCTTTCTGCTGATTCTGATCGCCACCAGCTTCCTGTACTGGACGATCGCTGCCAATCTGGAAGCTGAGGACCAGCGTGTCATAAGCAACACGACAACCAATCTCGAATATCTACTTCATGCTTCAGTGAACCTGAACGCAGCCAAGCAAATGCTTGCCACTCCATCAGAGTCATTGCCGCGGCCACAACTGATCTGGATTCGGGTCATTGCGTCGAATGGGCAAACGCAGATGGAGACGAGGGGAATGGACAAGATCCTGCCGGTCTCGGATTTCCCGCCGCTGATGGGGATTCAGCCGCACCATGATGTCATCCGCACGATCCAGACGCGGACGTCTCAGACCAGCATGGGACAGCTTTTCCAAACCGTGAGCGGTCGCGTAAACGACGCGAATGGCGCGGGCAGAATGTTCCAGGTGGCGATTGACAGGACTGATGAGCAACGTCTTCTGATCCGCTACCGCGAGCGGCTGCTGTTGGTGCTGACCACCTCTCTCGCCCTCTGCTCGGCGATCGGTTATGTAATTGCCCGAAGCGGGATGCGGCCCGTCGAGCGCATCATCAGGACCGCCCAGACGATCCGCTCCTCCACGCTGCACGAACGTATCGATCTTGTTGGACTTCCTGCGGAGTTGCGGTCCCTGGCCGACACCGTCAACGGCATGCTGGACCGGCTTGAAGAATCCTTTGTGCAGATATCGCGATTCTCGGCCGATGTTGCCCACGAATTGCGGACACCGGTTAATAATCTGCGGGGCGAGATCGAGGTAGCTCTGGGTAAGGATCGTCCCCCAGAGGAATACCGGGACGTGCTGGGCTCGGCTCTGGAGGAATGCGCCCGCATCAGCCGGGTGATCCAGAGTCTGCTGTTCCTTGCTCGCGCCGAAACCGCGGGAGAGAGGCCGCATCTTGAGCAACTGGATCTGAAGGCCGAGATCGTATCAGTTTTGGAATTCTACGAACCCGCAGCTGCCGAGGCCGGCGTCACTGTTTCAGAGGAAACACCGGATGATCTTGTTGCCGCGTTTGACCGCACGCTGTTCCAACAAGCCGTCGGTAACCTTGTGGCCAATGCAATTGCTCACACGCCGAGCGGTGGCCATGTGAAGCTGCAGTCACGGCGCGAAGGCTTATCGCTGCACATCCGGGTGGTCGACACCGGACGCGGCATAGCGCCGGAGCATTTACCTTACGTCTTCAACCGGTTCTACCGAGCTGATCGAGCCCGCTCCAGCACCAGCGGGAATTTCGGCTTGGGTCTCGCGGTGGTGAGAAGCATCGCCGCACTTCACGGTGGGCGGGTGGAAATTGAGAGCGAGGTTGGTCGAGGGACCAGGGTTGTCCTGGTGACACCGTTGGTGTCATCTCCGGCCAATTTATCACGCCCATCGTCACCGGTATAAAGTCCAGGCCCGCTATCGGGCCGAATTAGCCGTCAATATCACCAAAACGTGATCGATTCTGACGAAACCGACAGGTCCGCGTTCGGGAAATGTCAGACTAGGCAGGTAAACGCCTTCGACATGGCTCCACTTGCATCACAAGGCTGATGACTCTCTCGAATTTCAAAAGACTGTCCGGCCTTGCGCTGCTTCTACCGGGGCTGCTGGCTGGCTGCGCGCGGTACACGGCACGCCCAATCAACCCGGCGGCGCGTGCGGCGGTGCTGTCCGCGCGCCGGTTAAATGACCCGAAGCTGCTGCGGTTTTTGGCGGCGATGGGACATCCCGCTCAGGAGCTGGATGATCGGCGTTGGGGTATTGATACGCTTACCCTGGTCGCGGTGTATGAACGGCCCGATCTCAGCATCGCTGATGCGAATTATGCTTTAGCGAAAGGCGGACTGACCACAGCGGCGGCAATCCCGAACCCGGTTCTGGGGCTCAGCCCAACCTATAACACGGCGGCTGGTCTACCATCGCCAATTAAAATTGGACCGATCGTGACGTTCCTGATCACCAGCTTTGGGGCGCGTCCGGCCAGCATCGCGGCGGCACGGGCGGACATCGCCGCATCGCGCGAAGCGGTCCTCACGGCGGCGTGGCAGGAGCGGACACGGGTACGCAACGCCCTGCTGGCGGTGTGGCAGGCGCGGGCGCAAGCAAGGCTGGCCCGGCAATCGGCGCAATACGCCGAAGCGGGCCTCACCGTGCTGTCCCAGCGTTATTCCGCCGGCATGGTTTCAATTAGCGCTCTAATTCTACAGCGGCTGACCGCTGAACAGGCTCAATTTGCGGCAACCGAGGCAGTTCGCCGCGAGCGCTTGGCACGAGCTGGTCTTGCCACGGCAATTGGACTCCCAAACGCGGCGCTCCATGGAATCAAGCTCGACCTTTCGGCATTCGATCACGTTCAAAAGCCGGTTAATCTTGACGTTCTGGCACGGCAGGCGCTGGTCAATCGACCGACGGTGCTAGCTGCCTTAGAGCGCTACGTCGCGGCCCAGGATCGGCTTAAAGTCGCGATCGACAATCAGTATCCGGCATTCAATATTGGTCCTGGATATAATTATGATCAAGGGCAGAATAAATTCATTCTGGCGCTCTCTCTACCGCTGCCGATCTTCAACCAGAATCAAGGACCAATTGCGGTGGCGCGGGCACAGCGGCATCTGGCGGCGGCACAGTTCGATCAGGTGCAGCAAAGGGTGCTCAGCGGCATCGACACTGCCCGCACTGACTGGCGGGCGAGCCGCGACGTAACGGAAGCGGCGGAACGCGCCGCGGACAGCGCGAAACGGAGCGAGGCATCGGCCCTGAGCGATTTCCGGGCGGGCGCGACCGGGCGGGTGCGCCTGCTCGGCGCGGAACAGACAGCGATCCTCGCGCGGCAGAATGCCCTTGCCGCACAAATTCAGGCGCGCGTTGCCCTGGGTCATCTGGAAGACGCGCTGCATCACGTATTTTTCAGGAGCGCATCATGATGCGTCGGGTCTTGTTGAGTCTTTCCGTTCTTCTCGTATCCCAGTGCGCTCAGGCGCAAGCCGTCGATGCTGATGCCGATGCCAAAGCAGCCTTCATCAAGGTCGATCCCGCCGCTCAGCAGGCGAGCGGGATCGAGGTGCAAAAACTTGCCGCTGTTGTCTTCACGCCAAGTCGTGCCGCGTATGGTGTTGTGCTTGATCCTGGTCCGCTGATCGCGTTACGCAGCCAGATTGTCTCAGCGCAGGTAGCGCGTCGATACGCCGCGCAGTCGCTCTCGCGCGCTCAGTTGCTCTACCGTACCAGCCACAATATTGCGATGGCGGCGCTGCAAGGCGCCGAAGCCCAATATGCGACGGCAAATGCCAACGAACTCGCGCTCACCGCCAAAGCGCGTACCGATTGGGGCGCAGCGCTCAGCACGCTTCTGGTCAGAGGCGGCCAGTTCATTCAGGCGCTGAGCGACGGCAAAGCCTCGCTGATCGAGGCCGCCGTCACCGGCAGGTATCTCGATCCTCCAACCTCGGCCTCGGGGCGTGTTTCGGGCGGCGCCCGCATCACCTTGCGGCTGATTGGGGTCGCCTCTCATGTGCCTTCCGGTCTCGTCGGCCAGGGTTTCTATTACGCGGGACCAGCGGATTTATCCTCCGGCCTGCCGCTTTCCCTGATGCTTCCTGAAGGATCGGCACAAGCGGGCGTTGCCGTTCCGCCGAAGGCGATCCTCTATCTCCAGGGTCATAAATCGGTCTTTCGCGAGGTGGCGCCCAGCCGCTTCACCATGGTGCAGATTTCCAACGTCTTGCCGATGCGCCAGCCGGGCGATGCGTCCCGCTATTTTGTTGGCAAGGGCCTGCATTCCGGAGATCAGGTTGTCGTCGAAGGCGCTGGCGTCCTGTTATCCGCGGCTCACGCCGCTCCGGCTCCTGCAGACACAGACTGAACGTATAAAATGCTTCAAGCCATCGTCCAAGCCAGTCTGCGCCACCGGATCATCGTCGCCATATTGGTCACGGTTTTCGTTATCTTCGCCGCATTGCGCCTGCCTACCGCTCAATACGGCGTATTTCCGGAGTTTGTTCCGCCGACGGTGACGATCCAGACGCAAGCGCCTGGTCTTGATCCCCAGCAGGTCGAGGCGCTGGTGACCGACCGGCTGGAACTGGCTCTCGGTGGCCTGCCGGGACTGGCCAAAACTCAATCGCAATCCCAGGCCGGGGTGTCGGTGGTGAATGTCGTGTTTCACGGTGGCACCGATATCTACCGGGACCGTGAACTGGTCACCGGGGCGGTTGCAAGTGTCGGCGGTGGCCTTCCGTCCGGCGTGACCCCGGTGATCACGCCGCTGCAATCTTCGACCGGAACAGTGATGTTCCTCGGAATTAAATCCAATCGCCTGTCGCTGATGAAACTGACGGCGCTGGTGCAAAGCACCATCCGCCCAGCGCTGCTGGCGGTTCCCGGTGTTGCTCAGGTCGTTGCCTTCGGCTCGACGCCGGAACAACTGATGATCGAGGCCAAGCCCGACCGGCTGATCGCGGCCCAGTTAGGGCTGAACAGCGTTGCCGGCGGCGCACGATATGCCAGCACGGCGCTCGGTGCCGGTTGGATCAATACCGGCAATCAGCAATTAATTCTGGAACCGCATGGCCAGACGGTGAGCACTACCGATCTCGCCGCAAGCGTAATTGCATATAAAAACAGCATTCCGGTCACATTGGGCGACATCGCCCGAATCCGCCGCGGCCCGCCGCCGCGCTTTGGTGCGGCACTTGTCAACGGCAAACCAGGAATCGATCTGGTCATCGGCACGCTGTACGGCGCCAATACCTTGACCGTAACGAACGGGCTGCACGAGGCGCTGGCGCATCTGGCGCCGACGCTGCGCGACCAGGGTGTAAAGGTGGTGTACGCTCTTCAGGTTTCGAGCTTCATCCATTCCGCGCTCCATCAGGTCGCCCTCGATCTCGCGATCGGCGCGGTCCTGATCGTGGTGGTGCTGTTCCTTTCCCTCGGCAACTGGCGTGTCGCACTGATCTCATTCCTGTCGATCCCGGTTTCACTGCTTGCGGCAACCGAGATACTGCGCGGGCTCGGCATCACGCTGAACGTGATGGCGCTGGCAGGACTGGCGATCGCGCTGGGCGCTGTCGTGGATGACGCGGTGGTCGATGTCGAGAACATCTTCCGCCGGCTGCGGGAAAACCGCAGCCGCAAGAACCCGGAACCGGCCCTGGCAGTCATCTTGCATGCCTCGGTCGAGGTGCGCAGCTCGATCATCTATGCTACTCTGTCGGTTGCGATCATATTCATCCCGATCCTGCTGCTCGGTGGCGTCGCCGGACGTCTGTTCGCGCCGCTCGGCATTGCTTATATCGCGGCTATTTTGTCCTCGCTCGCCGTCGCCCTCACGCTGACCCCGGCGCTCGCCGCGCTGCTGCTCGCCCGCGTAGGCGTAAGCGAAAAAGAGCCAGCGCCAATCCGTGTGGCGCGCGGCTTCTATGGCCGCGTCCTTGGTCAGGTGAATCGCCGCTTCAGGCTGTTCATGATTGTCGTCGTGCTGCTGTTTTTCGGCATGGCGGCCACCGTGCCGCTGCTTGGGGTGAGTTATCTGCCGCAATTCAACGCCCGCCAGGTGCTGATGCATTACCAGACCGCGCCGGGCACCTCGATTGATACCATGCTGGCAATCGGCAAGCAGGTCGCGGCCAAGCTGGCTCGGGAGAAGTCGGTCGAGGCGGCGGTTGTGCATATCGGACGGGCGAATCTGAGCAACGGCCATCCGGGAACGAACAAGGCCGAAATTGAAATGTCGTTCAGCCGGAACGTGAGCAATGTCGCGGCGGCGTCAAAACATCTGCTGACCGTTGTGCGTGGTGTGCCAGGAACGCGATTCTGGATCGACACGTTCCTCGCCGAGCGTATTCATGAAGGCCTGTCCGGATTTACCGCGCCGCTGATCGTGACCGTCTATGGGCCACATATGAAAGGACTAGGTCAGGATGCCGAACGGATCGCTAAAATTTTGCGCGGTATCAAGGGCAGTGGCGCGGTTACCCTCGAAGCGCCACCCAACACGCCGACCATCGCGATCCGCGCGCGCCGCGCCGCGATGCGGCAATACGGGGTGACGGCGCATGCGCTGCTGCAAACCATTGCCGCCGCCTATACCGGTGAAACGGTAGGTCAGGTCTATCGCGGCGTGCGGATCGTGCCAATCGTTCTCACGCTGCCGGCGCAATGGCGGCACGATCCGAATTCGCTCACAAATCTCCCAATCGCGACCACGAACGGCAGCATCGTGCCGCTCGGCGAAGTCGCAACGATCAGCGAAACCGCATCGCCGCAACTTATTTTGCACGATGATGGACGGCGGGTTCAGGTTATTTCGGTGGCCATCGCGGCGGGCCATACCGGCGGGTATCTGACGGCGGCGAAACATGCGCTGACCGGTTTCCATTTTCAGCAGGGCGACTACGTCACCTTCGGCGGCACCGCCGTATCGGGCAGCACCGCGCGAATGCGGCTGCTGGGCTATGGCGGCATTGCCTTGATTGCGATTCTCTGTCTGCTGGGGATCGCGCTTGGACGCGGCCGCGCAGTAACGCTGCTCGCGCTCGGGCTGCCTTTCGCGCTGATCGGCGGCATCGCGGCATACTGGATGACTGGGATTGGCACGGTTTCCCTCGGCGTGATGGTGGGCTTCGTGACCTTATTCGGCATCGCCTTGCGCAATGGGCTGCTGCTGATGATGCATTATGGGCGGCTGGTGCATGACCACGGCCAGCCCTGGAACGCGGAGACCGTGCGCCAGGGGGCGATGGACCGGCTACCGGCCATCCTGCTCACCGCGACTGTCACCGCGCTGGGCCTGCTGCCGCTGGCACTCAGTGCCGGCAGCACCGGCGACGAAATCGAGGGGCCGATGGCGATCGTCATTCTTGGCGGACTGATCAGCGCGACAATTCTTACGCTACTGCTGCTACCCAGCCTAGCCGCGCGCTTTGTTCGGTTCGATACTGACGTAGAAGAATAACCGGCGCACCCCCTGTTCTGCGGAGCCAACCTGCATGGGCAAGATGAGGCCGCATAAAGTGCAGGACGCGACAAAAGAGGCCGGCGCGGGCTGGGCCTTCGGCCTGCACACCGCGCTTGATCAGACTGGCGGCATGTCGGGCCCCCTGCTGGTTGCGCTGCTTCTGGCAGTTGGGGATGGCTACCGGCACAGCTTCGCGATGCTGATCGTGCCGGCGCTGATCTCGCTTGCGCTGTTGGTCACGGCGCGCCGGCTTTATCCCAATCCACGCAAACTTGAACTGCGCATCATCCGAACCGAGCTTGCCACGTGGCCAGGCTTCGGAAGAGCGTTCCGGATTTATACCATCGCTGCCGCTCTGGTCGCTGCGGGCTTCGCCGATTTTGCGCTGGTCGGCTTCCACTTCGCGCGCGCTCATATTGTGCCAGTGCCCTGGATTCCGGTGCTTTATGCCGCCGCAATGGCCGCCGAGGGCATAACTTCGCTGGCGCTTGGCAGGCTGCTGGACCGGTTCGGGCCGCGCGTCGCGGTCCTCGGGATCACTCTGGCCGCCCTGGCATCGTCCCTCCTGTTCCTGGGCAGCATTACTGCGGCGGCGGCCGGCGTCGTGCTCTAGGGCGTGGGCATGGCAACGCAGGATACGCTTCTCCATGCCATACTGAGCGATCTGGTGCTGCCGCGCCTCGGTACGAAATTCCTGCATTTCGCACCGAAGCCAGATGATGGCATCCAATGATGGTGATCAACCATCCCGCTGTCAGGACTGAATAATATGAAAATCTTGGTCGTTGAGGACGAGAATAAAACAGCCGCCTTTCTTAAAAAGGGTCTGGAAGAAAATGGGTTTGCCGCTGATCTCGCCAATGACGGCGTGACCGGCGCCGCTCTCGCGCGTCAAGGGGCGTATGATCTAATCATCCTGGATGTTATGCTGCCGGGGCAAGACGGGTGGTCGGTGCTCAAGGATCTGCGGCAGCGACAGAATCATGTTCCTGTTTTATTTTTAACTGCACGCGACGCGGTGCCGGACCGGGTTCATGGGCTTGAACTGGGCGCCGATGACTACATCGTCAAACCCTTCGCCTTTTCGGAGCTGCTGGCGCGCATCAGGACCATCCTCCGACGCGGCGCTGTGCGCCAGGCTGCAACAATGCAAGTGGCGGATTTGGAAATCGACGTACAGGGCCACCGGGCCACGCGCTGCGGCCAGCCCCTTGATCTGACGCCGAAAGAATTCCTACTCCTGTCGCTGCTTGCCCGACGCGTCGGGCAAGCGATTTCCCGCACCGTCATCGCCGAACAAGTCTGGGATATAAATTTCGACAGCGGCGCCAATATCGTTGATGTCCATATACATCGCCTCCGTGCCAAAGTGGACGATTCTTTCAAGGTCAAGCTCATCCACACGGTCAGAGGCATCGGCTATGTGCTTGAAGACCGCTCTAAAGGATGAGTACGCGAGGTTATGGAGCGGTTTGCACCGGTTCGGCAATCGATGCTCATGCGACCTCTACCGTCGTCGGTGACGGCACGACAACAACAGCGAGGCTCTATGGGACACCTGAACGATCTTCTTTTTCTTTTGATCAACGCTGGAGCGCATCCGCCTGAATTCCTGCTCTCCGCTGCTCTGTTTTTGGCGACGTGGCTGGTGCCGTTGGCCATCCTGGTCTTCGTGCTGCTCTGGATTCGCAAAGGCAGACCAGACCGTATCGGGCTGATTTCTGCTACCATTACCATGTTGATCGCCCTTGGCGTCAACCAGATCATCGGGCTGTTCTATTTCCACCCGCGTCCGTTCATGATCGGGCTCGGGCATCAATATCTGCCCCATCCGCCCGACAATTCATTCCCCAGCGACCATGCCACCTTTCTCTGGAGCCTCGGCTTTGCCCTGCTGGCGCTCGGCGCGCTCCGGGCCTGGGCGGCCCTATTGGTAATGGCTGGCTTCGCCGTCGCTTGGGCTCGGGTCTATGTCGGCGTGCATTTCCCCTTTGAGGGGTTGTTTGCGGGAGGGGGCGAAATCCTACGCTAAGCCGAGAACGCGCTTCCCATAGTCCCTGAGTTCGCCCTTCGGTCCGACATATCGGTAGAGAGTGACGCGCTCGATCCCGAGTTCCTTGCACAGATCGGAAACGGAAGTGTCGCGCTGGGCCATGGCGGCTTGGGCGAGGCGCACCTGTGCTCTGGTCAGGGCGAATTTTCGTCCGCCCTTTCGTCCGCGCGCTCTGGCAGCGGCGAGACCGGCCATGGTCCGTTCGCGGATCAGGTCACGCTCGAACTCGGCCAGGGTGGCGAAGATACCGAACACCATGCGCCCGGATGCGGTCGTGGTGTCGATCTGAGCGCCCTTTCCGGTCAGCACACGCAGGCCGATCTTGCGGTCTGACAGATCCTTCACGGTGTTGACCAGGTGGGCGAGCGAGCGCCCGAGGCGATCGAGCTTCCAGATCACCAGCACATCGTCGGAGCGCAAGGATTTCAGGCAGGCGGCCAGACCAGGCCGATCATCATGGCTGCCGGAAGCGCGATCCTCATAGATGTTGTTCAGCTCAACGCCGGCGGCACGCAGGGCGTCGTGCTGCAGG
>NZ_JAWXYB010000003.1 GCF_033842475.1 Acidiphilium acidophilum
CTCCGACTTCACATCCAGTTCCTCAAGATGAGGGCTTTCTCCGGCAGTCTCGGCTCGGGCGAGGAAGAGCAGGCTTTGGATCACCCGGCTGATGCGGGCGCATTCTTCCAGCGCCGAGCCCAATACGTCCCGGTACTCCTCAAGTGAGCGTGCCCTGCCCAAGGCCACCTCGATCTCGCCACGGAGATTGTTGACGGGAGTTCGCAGTTCATGGGCGACATCGGCCGAAAACTGCGATATCTGTGCAAATGAGTCCTCAAGCCGGTCCAGCATGTCGTTGAACGTGTCGGCAAGAGACTGCAACTCCGCAGGAAGTCCAACAGTGTCGATGCGCTCATGCAGCGTGGAGGAGCGTATATTGCGCGCTGTCCTGATGATGTGTTCGACCGGACGCATCCCGCTGCGGGCGATTGCAAAACCGATCGCGGAGCAGAGCGCCAAGGAGATGGTCAGCACCAGCAGCAGCCGCTCTCGGTAATGTACCAGAAGACGCTGCTCATCGGTACGGTCGATAGCGACCTGGAACACCCTGCCCGCGCCCTTCCCATTGGTTATGCGGGCACTCAGGGTCTGGAACAGTTGCCCCGCGCTGGTCTGGATCGTGCGGATGACATCATGATGAGGCTGAATCGCCATCAGCGCCGGAAAATCGGCGACTGGCAACTCCCGGTCCATGCCGTTCGTCTCCATTTGCGTTCGGCCATCGGCCGCGATGACGCGGACCCAAATCAGCTGCGGCCGCGTAAATGATCCTGACGGGCTGGCAACCATATGCTTTGCCACATTCAGGTTCATCGAAGCATGAAGCAGATACTGGAGATTGGTCGCCGTATTGCTCATGATGCGCCGGTCCTCGGCTTCCAGATTGGCGGCGACGGTCCAGTACAAAAAGCCCGTGGCAGTCAAAATCAGCAGGAAACTACTCCCCGCGTACCAGGCGGTCATCCGCATGACCATCGAGCCACCGAACCGGCGCAGACTGCTCAGACGGCTCGGTTGCCTGGTAGAATCAGCCTTGTCGATGTTCAAGGATGTATCCTATACCCCGGACGGTGTGGATCAGCTTGATCTCGAAAGGATCGTCCACTTTCGAACGGAGCCGGTGCATATGGACATCGACAATATTGGTGCCGCTATCAAAATTTATGTCCCAGACCTGCTCGGCGATGAGGGTCCGTGATATCGCGTGTCCCGTGCGGCGCGCCAATAAGGACAAAAGCAGGAATTCCTTGGGTGTCAGATCGAGTGTCCGGCCTTGCCGCACAGCCTTGTGGCGCTGCACATCGATTTCCAGATCGGCCACCTGCAACATGGCCGCCTGACGCACGGGTCCGCGCCGGAGGATGGACCGTATCCGCGCCAGAAGTTCCGAAAAAGCGAAAGGTTTAACGATATAGTCATCCGCGCCCAGTTCAAGGCCGTGAACCCGGTCCGGCACGCTGTCCCGTGCGGTCAGGAACAAGACGGGAGTCTGGTTCTGCCGCTGCCGCAGCTCCCTGAGCACCGACCAGCCATCCCGTCCGGGCAGCATGACATCAAGAATGATCAGATCGTAGTTACCTTGGAGCATTAGTGAAACGCCGGTCTCGCCGTCCGCGGCGATATCAGCCACGAACTCATTCTCCTCCAGCCCTTTTTTAAGAAAAGCGGCCGTTTTTCGTTCGTCCTCCACAATCAAAATTTTCATGCCATTCAATCTTAGAACGAGCACAGGCGGGATTTCAAGGAAGGCGTTGAATTCAGATATTCTTTAGCGAACTATGAGCGTACAGCTAGGTTTGCGCGGTCAAAGATTAGTGCAATCCTTATTGGGTCGCATCAAGTTATCACCTATCTTGTAAACCTACGGCACTTCTCCGTTGCCGTTCCACTAAGAATTTTTGTCTTAGGCTTTCGTTGTGGGATCGACTGCTATAAATTTGCGTAATTCAAGACTTTCGGCAAGCCAGCTTGCTCGTTTCAAATCAATGGCTTACGTTTCCCGTAAGATATGTCCGAAACAAACCGCCCTTCCCGCCTGATCGGCTATGCCCGAGTCAGCACCTACGGCCAGACGCTCGACGCCCAACTTGAGCAGTTGAAGGCGGCCGGGTGTGCGAAGGTTTTTCGTGAGAAAGCGACTGGCGCGCGCGCTGATCGCCGCGAGCTGTTGAAGATGCTCAAGCATATCGCGGCCGGTGACGTGGTGACGGTGACGCGGATCGATCGCCTGGCGCGCTCGACGTTCGACCTGTTCGCGATGGTCAAGCAGATCGCCGACGCCGGCGCGCTGTTCCGCTCGCTGGCCGAGCCGTGGGCCGACACCGGCACCAGCACCGGACGGTTGATGCTGGCCGTATTAGGTGGCCTGGCCGACGTGGAGCGTGACCTGATCCGCACCCGGACGGCCGAGGGCCGCAGCCGGGCCAAGGCGCGCGGGCAGCACATGGGCCGCCCCCCTGCCCTCACCCCACAGCAGCAGGACGAGGCCCGGCAGCGCCGGGCCGAGGGGGCCACGTTGAAGGAGCTGGCCCAGAGCTACAACGTCGGGATTGCGACGATTGCCAGGCTTGGGCCCATGCCGGCCCCTGTTGATATCCGGCAGCCGACCGCAGCACGGAATGTCGCCCAGGCGCGAATAGCTATGGAGATAGACGCATGAACGTCGTGCAGATTCCGAGAAGAGCCGGCACGTCCGGCATCAACGACGGACAGCGAGCGGCCCTAGAGCGTCTTATCACCATCGCCAAGGGCGGCAGCGGCCAGTGCGAGCGCGTTGCCGATTTTCTTCTTGCGTGGTGGAACGGCGCGGATTGCGGCCGCTTCGATCTCACCAGCCTCTGGGGCCTTGAGCCGCACATCGCGGGCGATATCGTTACTGTCTTTGGCTTGATCTCCCAGCTTTGCAGCTACCCGGATCGACTGGGCTATGAGGCCGACTTCAAGGACATCATCCGGGTGTGGCGTCCGCACCTGGCAGGATAGTCGAACCGCGGCATCCATTCGGCTTCATGGACATAATTTGGGCAGAGCAAGCGTGATGATCGACAAGTTCCAAAAACGGCTCAGCAAGAAGTCCCGCAAGGGGTTCCGCGGGTGGCCGATGGGGACGATCGCTTTCTATGGCCCCGACCTCAGCCGCGCCTCCAAGGTGGTAGTCAGCATAATCCATACGGAGGGCGGCGAACCGGCGGAAATGCGGTCATGGTTCTCGGACGACACCGACGTGCGACATGACGAGGCGATCGGGCAGGAAATCGTCGAGTTCATCGCGTATCACGAGGTCAAATCGGTCGCGATGCCGGAGGGCATGAGATTGAGCAACCTGATGTCTGGAAAATAGGGCGAGCGGGGGTCAGGCATCCTGGTAGTCCCACTTGATGTAGCCCTTGGTGTCGGCGGCCCATTTTTCATCGATTTCGACGAGGACGGCGCTGACGAGGCGTTCGAGGGAGGCTTCGTTGGGGAAGACCCTGATTTTGGTGGTGCGGCGTTTGAGTTCCTGCTGGATGCCGCGTTCCATGGGGTTGGAAGTGCGAAGCCGGCGCTGGTGGGGTTCTGGCAGTGTGAAGACGGTGAGGCCTTCGGGGATATTTCGTTCGAGCCAATCGGCGAGCTTTGGTGCGGTGTCGCGATAGGCATTGACGAGGGTTGTGAGAGCGATCTGGGCAGCGGCGAGGGAATTTGCGTTCCAGACGGTCCGGAGTTCTGCGCCGATGCGTTTGCGGATGGCGTGGTTGGGGGCGTGGTGGATGGCGTTTTGGGCGAGGTGGAACTGGCATCGTTGCCAGTGTGCGGCGCCGAAGACGGCGCGGCGTGCGGCGTGCAATCCGGCATGGTCATCGGAGACGATGAATTCGACGCCTCGCAGGCCACGCTGATGGAGGCTTTCGAGGAAGGCACGCCAATGGACTTCGGCCTCGGAAAGGGCGACCGAGACGCCGAGGACACGGCGGCGTTCATCGGGTCCGATGCCGATGGCCGAGAGC
>NZ_JAWXYB010000004.1 GCF_033842475.1 Acidiphilium acidophilum
CGGTGGTGTAACCTGACGTCTGGAAATTCATTTTGGGTTGGGAGTTGGTGCCCTTGCCGGGGCATGCCCCGGCAAGGGCTGTTCATTCTGGTATTCCATGCAGTTGTTCACACCAACATGGAGACCGATGAATGGACGCCAAAAAGGATACGATTATCGAGGCACTTTTGGAACATCTGATCGAAAACGGCGCAGGCGATATCGCCACGGTATTTGCCAGGACCTTCGAACTCGCCATGCAGATCGAGCGCGAACGCTTCCTCCACGCCAGTCACTACGAGCGCAACCCCGATCGTCAGGGTTACGCCAATGGCTACAAGCCCAAGCGGATCGATACCCCGGCCGGGTCGATCACCGTCGATGTCCCCAAAACCGCCGGTCACGTGGGCGAACCCTTCTACCCACAGTCCCTCGAACGCGGCCGACGCTCGGTCCGCGCCGTCATGGTCGCCGTCGCCGAAATGTACATCAAAGGCGTCTCCACCCGCGACGTCGAGGCCGTCATGCGCGAATTCGGCATCGAAAGCCTCTCCTCCGCTCAGGTCAGCCGCGCCAGCAAGCTGCTCGATGACGAACTCGCCGCCTGGCGCACCCGACCCCTCGCCGAGATCCGCTACCTCATCCTCGACGCCAGATATGAAAAAATGCGCGATAATGGCGTCGTCCGCGATGCCGCCGTGCTCTCGGCCATCGGCATCGGACCCGATGAACGCCGCCGTGTCCTCGGCGTCTCGGTCGCCCTTTCCGAGGCCGAAGTCCATTGGCGTGCCTTCCTCGAAAGCCTCCATCAGCGTGGCCTGCGAGGCGTCGAATTCATCGTCTCCGATGACCATGCCGGATTGCACGCCGCACGCCGCGCCGTCTTCGGCGCCGCACACTGGCAACGATGCCAGTTCCACCTCGCCCAAAACGCCATCCACCACGCCCCCAACCACGCCATCCGCAAACGCATCGGCGCAGAACTCCGGACCGTCTGGAACGCAAATTCCCTCGCCGCTGCCCAGATCGCTCTCACAACCCTCGTCAATGCCTATCGCGACACCGCACCAAAGCTCGCCGATTGGCTCGAACGAAATATCCCCGAAGGCCTCACCGTCTTCACACTGCCAGAACCCCACCAGCGCCGGCTTCGCACTTCCAACCCCATGGAACGCGGCATCCAGCAGGAACTCAAACGCCGCACCACCAAAATCAGGGTCTTCCCCAACGAAGCCTCCCTCGAACGCCTCGTCAGCGCCGTCCTCGTCGAAATCGATGAAAAATGGGCCGCCGACACCAAGGGCTACATCAAGTGGGACTACCAGGATGCCTGACCCCCGCTCGCCCTATTTTCCAGACATCAGGTTGCTCAATCAAGCGATCTCCGACTTCACATCCAGTTCCTCAAGATGAGGGCTTTCTCCGGCAGTCTCGGCTCGGGCGAGGAAGAGCAGGCTTTGGATCACCCGGCTGATGCGGGCGCATTCTTCCAGCGCCGAGCCCAATACGTCCCGGTACTCCTCAAGTGAGCGTGCCCTGCCCAAGGCCACCTCGATCTCGCCACGGAGATTGTTGACGGGAGTTCGCAGTTCATGGGCGACATCGGCCGAAAACTGCGATATCTGTGCAAATGAGTCCTCAAGCCGGTCCAGCATGTCGTTGAACGTGTCGGCAAGAGACTGCAACTCCGCAGGAAGTCCAACAGTGTCGATGCGCTCATGCAGCGTGGAGGAGCGTATATTGCGCGCTGTCCTGATGATGTGTTCGACCGGACGCATCCCGCTGCGGGCGATTGCAAAACCGATCGCGGAGCAGAGCGCCAAGGAGATGGTCAGCACCAGCAGCAGCCGCTCTCGGTAATGTACCAGAAGACGCTGCTCATCGGTACGGTCGATAGCGACCTGGAACACCCTGCCCGCGCCCTTCCCATTGGTTATGCGGGCACTCAGGGTCTGGAACAGTTGCCCCGCGCTGGTCTGGATCGTGCGGATGACATCATGATGAGGCTGAATCGCCATCAGCGCCGGAAAATCGGCGACTGGCAACTCCCGGTCCATGCCGTTCGTCTCCATTTGCGTTCGGCCATCGGCCGCGATGACGCGGACCCAAATCAGCTGCGGCCGCGTAAATGATCCTGACGGGCTGGCAACCATATGCTTTGCCACATTCAGGTTCATCGAAGCATGAAGCAGATACTGGAGATTGGTCGCCGTATTGCTCATGATGCGCCGGTCCTCGGCTTCCAGATTGGCGGCGACGGTCCAGTACAAAAAGCCCGTGGCAGTCAAAATCAGCAGGAAACTACTCCCCGCGTACCAGGCGGTCATCCGCATGACCATCGAGCCACCGAACCGGCGCAGACTGCTCAGACGGCTCGGTTGCCTGGTAGAATCAGCCTTGTCGATGTTCAAGGATGTATCCTATACCCCGGACGGTGTGGATCAGCTTGATCTCGAAAGGATCGTCCACTTTCGAACGGAGCCGGTGCATATGGACATCGACAATATTGGTGCCGCTATCAAAATTTATGTCCCAGACCTGCTCGGCGATGAGGGTCCGTGATATCGCGTGTCCCGTGCGGCGCGCCAATAAGGACAAAAGCAGGAATTCCTTGGGTGTCAGATCGAGTGTCCGGCCTTGCCGCACAGCCTTGTGGCGCTGCACATCGATTTCCAGATCGGCCACCTGCAACATGGCCGCCTGACGCACGGGTCCGCGCCGGAGGATGGACCGTATCCGCGCCAGAAGTTCCGAAAAAGCGAAAGGTTTAACGATATAGTCATCCGCGCCCAGTTCAAGGCCGTGAACCCGGTCCGGCACGCTGTCCCGTGCGGTCAGGAACAAGACGGGAGTCTGGTTCTGCCGCTGCCGCAGCTCCCTGAGCACCGACCAGCCATCCCGTCCGGGCAGCATGACATCAAGAATGATCAGATCGTAGTTACCTTGGAGCATTAGTGAAACGCCGGTCTCGCCGTCCGCGGCGATATCAGCCACGAACTCATTCTCCTCCAGCCCTTTTTTAAGAAAAGCGGCCGTTTTTCGTTCGTCCTCCACAATCAAAATTTTCATGCCATTCAATCTTAGAACGAGCACAGGCGGGATTTCAAGGAAGGCGTTGAATTCAGATATTCTTTAGCGAACTATGAGCGTACAGCTAGGTTTGCGCGGTCAAAGATTAGTGCAATCCTTATTGGGTCGCATCAAGTTATCACCTATCTTGTAAACCTACGGCACTTCTCCGTTGCCGTTCCACTAAGAATTTTTGTCTTAGGCTTTCGTTGTGGGATCGACTGCTATAAATTTGCGTAATTCAAGACTTTCGGCAAGCCAGCTTGCTCGTTTCAAATCAATGGCTTACGTTTCCCGTAAGATATGTCCGAAACAAACCGCCCTTCCCGCCTGATCGGCTATGCCCGAGTCAGCACCTACGGCCAGACGCTCGACGCCCAACTTGAGCAGTTGAAGGCGGCCGGGTGTGCGAAGGTTTTTCGTGAGAAAGCGACTGGCGCGCGCGCTGATCGCCGCGAGCTGTTGAAGATGCTCAAGCATATCGCGGCCGGTGACGTGGTGACGGTGACGCGGATCGATCGCCTGGCGCGCTCGACGTTCGACCTGTTCGCGATGGTCAAGCAGATCGCCGACGCCGGCGCGCTGTTCCGCTCGCTGGCCGAGCCGTGGGCCGACACCGGCACCAGCACCGGACGGTTGATGCTGGCCGTATTAGGTGGCCTGGCCGACGTGGAGCGTGACCTGATCCGCACCCGGACGGCCGAGGGCCGCAGCCGGGCCAAGGCGCGCGGGCAGCACATGGGCCGCCCCCCTGCCCTCACCCCACAGCAGCAGGACGAGGCCCGGCAGCGCCGGGCCGAGGGGGCCACGTTGAAGGAGCTGGCCCAGAGCTACAACGTCGGGATTGCGACGATTGCCAGGCTTGGGCCCATGCCGGCCCCTGTTGATATCCGGCAGCCGACCGCAGCACGGAATGTCGCCCAGGCGCGAATAGCTATGGAGATAGACGCATGAACGTCGTGCAGATTCCGAGAAGAGCCGGCACGTCCGGCATCAACGACGGACAGCGAGCGGCCCTAGAGCGTCTTATCACCATCGCCAAGGGCGGCAGCGGCCAGTGCGAGCGCGTTGCCGATTTTCTTCTTGCGTGGTGGAACGGCGCGGATTGCGGCCGCTTCGATCTCACCAGCCTCTGGGGCCTTGAGCCGCACATCGCGGGCGATATCGTTACTGTCTTTGGCTTGATCTCCCAGCTTTGCAGCTACCCGGATCGACTGGGCTATGAGGCCGACTTCAAGGACATCATCCGGGTGTGGCGTCCGCACCTGGCAGGATAGTCGAACCGCGGCATCCATTCGGCTTCATGGACATAATTTGGGCAGAGCAAGCGTGATGATCGACAAGTTCCAAAAACGGCTCAGCAAGAAGTCCCGCAAGGGGTTCCGCGGGTGGCCGATGGGGACGATCGCTTTCTATGGCCCCGACCTCAGCCGCGCCTCCAAGGTGGTAGTCAGCATAATCCATACGGAGGGCGGCGAACCGGCGGAAATGCGGTCATGGTTCTCGGACGACACCGACGTGCGACATGACGAGGCGATCGGGCAGGAAATCGTCGAGTTCATCGCGTATCACGAGGTCAAATCGGTCGCGATGCC
>NZ_JAWXYB010000005.1 GCF_033842475.1 Acidiphilium acidophilum
CCGAAGTAACGGATCGCCCCGCGCTGTAGCATAAGCGGACAAAGTGGGAACATCAGGCTGCGTGGGTGGTCGTGTCGGGGATTGGCCGGAGCGGCCGCAATCCGGCATGGTTTTCCGTCGATTTCTGATTGGCGCTCCAGATGTAGTCGCCGGTCAGGTTCACATGCTCCCAGCCGATCGGCGAGAGATGTCTGAGGAGGGTTCCGGGCACATCCTCGACCTGGCGTAGGGCCTGTATGGCTTGCGCGAGATAGCGTGTGTTCCAGAGGATGATGGCGGTGACCAGGAGATTCAGGCCAGAGGCTCGATGTGTCTGGTTCTCGAAGGTCCGGTCGCGGATTTCGCCGAGCCGGTGAATGAAGACGGCGCGGGCCAGGCTGTTGCGGGCCTCGCCCTTGTTGAGTTCATGACTGCTTTCACGGCGCAGGCCCGGATCTTCCAGCCAGTCGAGGGTGAACAGCGTCCGCTCGAGACGGCCGAGTTCGCGCAGTGCCGCGGCAACGGCGTTCTGTCGTGGGTAGGCGGCGAGTTGTCGCAGGATCACCGACGCGGACACCGTGCCGGTGCGGATCGAGGTGGCGATCCTCAGGAGATCGGGCCAATGGGCGCGGATGAGATCGACGTTGATGCGGCCGGCGATCATCGGCGCGAGCGTCGGATAGGCTGCCGGTCTGGCAAAACTGTAGAGACGCCGGTCTTTCAGGTCAGGAATTCTCGGCGCGAATACGTATCCGAGCAGGGCGCACAGGGCAAAGACATGATCCGACACCCCGCCGCCATCGGTATGGTGCCGGTGCTGACGTGGCGGCGCATCGCCGTGATGATCAAGCAGGCCGTCGAGGACATGCAGGGCTTCGCTGGCGGTTGCGGCGATCACCCTGGTATGGAACGGCGCGTAGCGATCGGAGAGATGGGTGTAGAATTTCAGACCCGGTTCGGGGCCGTAGTGCGCATTGATCCGGCTCGCATCACGGCCAGAACCGCCGGCGCGGAAGAACTGCCCGTCCGAGGATGAGGCGGTTCCCGACCCGAAGAGGGCGGCGAGCGGCTCGCGGCTCTGGTGTTCGACCAGGCGGCGCAGCGCCAGGGCGTAGGTCTCGTCGCGGATGTGCCAGTCAGCGGTCCAGGCGAGCTGGCCCAGACTGGCGATGCTGCAGGCTTCGGCCATCCGGGTCAGGCCGAGATTGAGGCCATCGGCCAGCAGCCCCGCCATCAGCACCCGGGGATCAGCGGCGGCTTCGCCGGTGCGCAAATGGGTGAAGCAGTCCAGGAAGCCGGTCCAGCCGGCCACTTCCGTCAGCAGGTCGGTGATCCGGATGCGGGGCAGCGTGGCATAGAGCTTCGCTGCCAGCGCTTCGGCCTCGGGCGGAGTCGATTTTTCGATCGGCGTGATTCTCAGCACGCCCTTCTCGATCGTCACATCGGGAAGCAGCCCGCCCCGGGCACGGGCGTCGACCTCGGCCAGCCGCGCATCCAGCCAGGTCCGCCTGGTCTCGATAAAGCGATCGAAGTCAGTCTCGATGGCAACCGGAATGCCGGACGCTTTCTGCAGGACCTGCAGCGTCTCCCTGGAGATCAACCGCTCCTCGAAGGCCCGGTATTGCCGGCTGCCGGTAACCCAGACATCGCCGGCAGCAAGGCGCTGGCGCAATTCCGCCAGGACGCAGAGTTCGTAATAACGCCGGTCGATGCCGTGTGCCGTGAGGACATGCCGCGCCCAGCGCGGCCGGACAAAGGCGGTCGGCGCTGACTTGGGCAGCGTCGAGGCTCCCGCGCTGTTCATGGCGCGCAGCATGGCGATCGCGCGCATCAACGACGCCGCGGCGGGAACACCCTGAAACTCGAAAGTGGCCAGAAACGCCGGCGCCCAGCGCCGAATGCCGGCATAATGTTCGCTCAGCACCTCGTAGGGATCGAAATCTTCCGAACGAACCAGAGTTTCCGCTTCCATAACGGTCGAGCAGAACCGGTCCCAGGGTATCACCTTGTCAATCGCCGCGAAGGGATCGCCCTGGCCGGCGCGCGCAGCCATCAGGGCGGCGCCAATCCTCGCATAAAGCCGGACCTTCTCGTTGATCGCCCGGCCTTCGGCCTGGAACGCCCGGGCATGTCGGCCTTCCGCCTTGCGGAACATCGCGCCGATCAGCCGCTCGAACAGAGTGATCGCCTGATCCGTCAGGCGGGCCGACAGATCGAGATCGATCGCGGTGAGCACGGCATGCCGGCGCCGGCGCTCGTAGCCGGCAACATGCTGCACCGTGGTCCGGCCGGCCTCGCGAACAAGCTGGGCGAGCCGGGATTGATTGATCCGGTGACCGCGCGCCGGATCGATATCGATTGCCCGGATGTGCTCCAACCGCTCGATCACCCCGAGCATGGACGCCGGCTTTGCCGATTCCGGGATCTGGCGAAGCCAGGCCAGCCAGCTCTGGCTGGTGTCCAGGCGCCGCTCCGTCAACGCATCCAGCCGACGCCGCTGATCGGCGGACAGACCCTCGGTCAGCCGACGCTCGATTTCCCGGCGCGCGCGGTATCGAACCTCGATGCAGAGCCGCTCGAGGCGCGCCGGGGGCGGTAGAAGAATCCCGCGACCGCGGCACTCTTCCAGCACCAAAGCCGCCAGATCGACCAACCGGTCGGCTTCCAGTGCATGCGCCAGCAGCCAGTCGGCAAGGTCTGCCGCCACGCGCGGCCCCCATGGCCGCAACCCGAGGCGATCCTGCAATGCCGCCGAATGCCGGCGTCGATTTTGATCCACCCTCAGATAAGCACCGAGGGAATCCGGCAAGACGTCGATCTGTGTGGCGACGAACGAGACCAGGGCAGGATCGGGTATCTCGCCGGCATGGAGCGGCCGGCCGGGATACCGCAGGTAACAGAGCATGAGAGCCAGACCGAGACGGTGATGATCGCCCCGCCCGCGCCGGATCATTGCAAGATCCGCAGCAGACAGCGTGTAGTGACGAATTATGCCGCGTCGATCAGTCAGCGGGTCGAACAGCTGTGCGATCTGTTCCCCGGTCAATATCCGTCGATGACCCACTGGTCCCTCCCTCCTGCCTGTTGAGGGCAGGAGACCAGCCGATCCGTGCCAGAGAGTCGACCAGCGTACTCCGCGAAATGCCGAAAGTGCGGCAGACCGACGCTTTCGTGGCACCAGCGTCCAGCGCCGCGATCACCGCCGCCAGCTTCTCGGCATCGATCGCCATCGGTCGGCCACCACGCCTGCCCCGCCGACGGGCGGCCGCCAGACCTGCCTGCACACGCTCCTGGATCAGCGAACGCTCGAACTGCGCCAGAGCGCCAAAGACATGAAACAGGAATTCCCCCTGCGGCGTCGTGGTGTCCATCTGCTCGGTCAGCGACCGGAAGCCGACGCCACGCGCCCTAAGGCTGTTCACCGTCTCCAGAAGATGCGGCAGCGACCGGCCGAGCCGGTCCAGCTTCCAGACCACGAGGCAATCGCCGGATTTCAGATAGGCCAGTGCCGCAGCGAGGCCCGGCCGGTCGCGCCGGCTGCCCCCGGCACGATCCTCGAACAGATGCCGCTCATCGACCCCGGCTCCGAGCAGGGCGTCGCGTTGCAGGTCGAGCACCTGTCGGTCATTGTCGGTCGAGACGCGCATGTAGCCGATCAGCATGTACGGAAATCCCCTTCGAGACGGTTTCCGTATATCATGCCATTCCGACTATGTTTTCCGTACATGATTCGGCACAAAATCTGGGACTTTTCGGCAGGTCTCGGACCACCGACGGAAAACAGGTGTTTTCCGTCATCGCGCGGTTCCGGCCTCAGAACCGCGCTCTCCGCTCAAACCCGCAGAAAACCTCCATCCCAACCAGTCAACGTTCCCACTTTGTCCGCTTATGCTACAGCGCAGGGCGTTTCGTTACTTCGGGCCAACTGGGCCGCTGCTCGACCCGGCCGACTGGATGTTGACCGCCCCTCCGGGAGAAACCGTCTCGATCGATCAGAACCGCGCCGCCCGCGAACGCTTCATCTACGCCCACCGCCGCGAGGATTACTCCCCCTACGATACGCTTGCCGCGCGCCGGAAACGCGCCGCTCGCCTGCCATTCAATGAGATCGCTGACGCGATTTGGGGCATCGCTACCCGCGATGCACTCGAAGCCGCAAAAGAGTTCGGCCCCGTCTGCGCCGGGGCCGAACTCGTTCCCCTCGCCCAAACCGCACCGCTCATGCCTCGGACCGACGATTCCACACCAGCAGGGCACCGGTGCGCTGACGCTCCCGCTAACCTTGATTCCATTCTTGGAGACTGACAAATGAACGAAGAATACGAGATTGAACTACCCGGCGATGCCGTTCCCGACGATATAGAAAACTATCTCGAAAAACTCCCTCAAATGACAGTACAAGTCCGAATCGATCAGGCCACTGCCTCTTTTTTAGAATATGATTTCTTTAACTGGTCCAAAACGCGTCCCTCGGTGCTGCCACCTGATCAACGTGATAAAATAAATGACCTGCTCGACACAGCCGATTATCTACGTTTTTCTTGCATGAGCCCGCACCTGAAACAGATTTTATGGAAAGGCGTGCGATTCTATTACGGCTTGTCCGAACAGGAATTTCCATTCCCGGATTCACTCAAAAATAAGCGCGTTTCCGTCATTTCCAAAAAAACCCGCGACCTACTTCCCATCACCGGAATTATTGCCGTTATCATTTTCGCTTCTTTCGTAGGCGCCTTGATAGGGAACACCGTTGGGACAATCCATTCCCGTCATGATTCATCCTATCCATCCGAGGCGTCATTGCTGAGTTCGCCCCCCCAACCAATTTTCGGCCACGAAACCGCCGACACTGCCGAACGAGCTTCCGCCGAACCAAAACAAAACCCCACGGTCACCGCCTCTCAATCTCAACATTGAGCGGCGTTAAACCCTGGTGTGTTTTTGAAGCCAGTCGCCTTGGCTTTCGCGTGCCGTTCCTGGTTCGCCCCTCAATCGTCCTCTCAATGGTGGATAATCCGGGACAAAGAACGATGACAACGGAACAGCTACCTCGCTTGCCGAAACCATAAAAGGATTCGCTATGCCGACTGCAATCCCCCGTGAATACAACCCACGTGACCATTTCATCGCATTTTGCTGGCTGCACGTGCCAGACGATCCCATGAGTCCGACACAATTCGTCAAAGTCGTGGCCGATGAAAACCCCTTGGACACGTATGGCTCTATCGACGAATGGGTTATTCTGAAAGCGCCCTCGCTATGGGCTGCCAAATACGGCACTGACCTTACCACGCTTGGTGCTTATCTGCCCTTCGAGGGTATGCCGTCAGATGACGCTCCCCTGGTTGAGTCAGGCTGGGCCGAAACAATTATGGCCGGCGCCCACATCTTCGATGCCCCCTCGCCATTAACCGACGCCGAGACAAGTTTTCTGCGATCGATGGCAGGAAGAACAATCGCCGACGTGAGTTTGGCGGATCTCTGGATCATGATGACGGTGGCTGGCTGGCGGCCCGGAATGATCACACGGGGCATTATGCCGACCAGCGACGAAGCTGAGCGTTTATGCGCGTTCTATCGGGAAGGCGGTAAGGCGATGGACCCGATGGACGATATGAACCTCGAAACGACCATCCTTGGCGCGCTCGATCTCGCAGGAGCCACCAATCCCCTGCAATTAGGACTGTCATTGCTTCCGAAATTGGAAGACTGGCTGCACGAGACCTAAAATGAGCAGAGATACGGGGAAGATAGGGGCGCGTCAGGCGGCAAAGAAGCCGCCTGACCGGGCTCTACTCCGCTACGCTCCACCAAGCCCCCTACAGGGTCTCGGCCCTTCGGGTAACGATCCCTCGCGCAACGGCGGCACCGACCTGGGGATAACCAATCAGCCAGTGAGGGCCTTACAACGGCAACCCGAAGGCCACCGCCCGTATCACCGTCCGTATCGGAGCCAGACCGACCGGCGCGAAGAACATCCCGCCGTCACGAGAAGCAAACACCGACAGGGCACCGGGCTCCCACAGAACGAGGACTATTCACCCCCCTCCTTGGCGTCATCCATCTCAACCGTGTCGAGCCAGACGATTGAGCAACCTGATGTCTGGAAAATAGGGCGAGCGGGGGTCAGGCATCCTGGTAGTCCCACTTGATGTAGCCCTTGGTGTCGGCGGCCCATTTTTCATCGATTTCGACGAGGACGGCGCTGACGAGGCGTTCGAGGGAGGCTTCGTTGGGGAAGACCCTGATTTTGGTGGTGCGGCGTTTGAGTTCCTGCTGGATGCCGCGTTCCATGGGGTTGGAAGTGCGAAGCCGGCGCTGGTGGGGTTCTGGCAGTGTGAAGACGGTGAGGCCTTCGGGGATATTTCGTTCGAGCCAATCGGCGAGCTTTGGTGCGGTGTCGCGATAGGCATTGACGAGGGTTGTGAGAGCGATCTGGGCAGCGGCGAGGGAATTTGCGTTCCAGACGGTCCGGAGTTCTGCGCCGATGCGTTTGCGGATGGCGTGGTTGGGGGCGTGGTGGATGGCGTTTTGGGCGAGGTGGAACTGGCATCGTTGCCAGTGTGCGGCGCCGAAGACGGCGCGGCGTGCGGCGTGCAATCCGGCATGGTCATCGGAGACGATGAATTCGACGCCTCGCAGGCCACGCTGATGGAGGCTTTCGAGGAAGGCACGCCAATGGACTTCGGCCTCGGAAAGGGCGACCGAGACGCCGAGGACACGGCGGCGTTCATCGGGTCCGATGCCGATGGCCGAGAGCACGGCGGCATCGCGGACGACGCCATTATCGCGCATTTTTTCATATCTGGCGTCGAGGATGAGGTAGCGGATCTCGGCGAGGGGTCGGGTGCGCCAGGCGGCGAGTTCGTCATCGAGCAGCTTGCTGGCGCGGCTGACCTGAGCGGAGGAGAGGCTTTCGATGCCGAATTCGCGCATGACGGCCTCGACGTCGCGGGTGGAGACGCCTTTGATGTACATTTCGGCGACGGCGACCATGACGGCGCGGACCGAGCGTCGGCCGCGTTCGAGGGACTGTGGGTAGAAGGGTTCGCCCACGTGACCGGCGGTTTTGGGGACATCGACGGTGATCGACCCGGCCGGGGTATCGATCCGCTTGGGCTTGTAGCCATTGGCGTAACCCTGACGATCGGGGTTGCGCTCGTAGTGACTGGCGTGGAGGAAGCGTTCGCGCTCGATCTGCATGGCGAGTTCGAAGGTCCTGGCAAATACCGTGGCGATATCGCCTGCGCCGTTTTCGATCAGATGTTCCAAAAGTGCCTCGATAATCGTATCCTTTTTGGCGTCCATTCATCGGTCTCCATGTTGGTGTGAACAACTGCATGGAATACCAGAATGAACAGCCCTTGCCGGGGCATGCCCCGGCAAGGGCACCAACTCCCAACCCAAAATGAATTTCCAGACGTCAGGTTACACCACC
>NZ_JAWXYB010000006.1 GCF_033842475.1 Acidiphilium acidophilum
AGCCAGACCAGCAGATCCATCCCGCGGCTGCCGCAAACCACGACACGATCTGTTCAAGCCCATTCAGCGGGGCATGAGGCCGAGCCGACCAGCTCGCCGCAACCGGCACCGAACCGCCATCCGTCTCCCCAGGCACGGGCCACCCAACGGCCTCTACCGATGGGGACGATCACCGGCCTGCCGCAACCCCGCAACCTCCACCTGCGGCTATTTTCCCCTGCCCTGCGGGCATTCCTCGCGAGGCAAAATAGCCGCCGGTTCCGGCCCTTCGCTACGCTACGGCCGCTACGCGGTGCAGAGCTTCGGCAGGCCGGTGCTTTTACGTCCCATCGAGGCCGATAGGCGGCCCGTAGCAACAGGAGACTAACCATGGCGATCATCGGCACCTTTACCCGCGACCAGCACGGCTTCAACGGCACCATCAAGACGCTCACCCTGAACGTGGCAGCACAGATCAAGAAGGTCGAAGTTTCCAGCGAGAAAGCGCCTGACTACCGGGTCTCCGCCGGCCCGGTCGAACTCGGAGCGGGATGGACGAAAACAAGCCAAGCCGGCAAGGAATATATCTCGGTCAAACTCGACGATCCGAGCTTCCCCGCGCCGGTGTTCGCTAGCCTGGTAGAACAGGACGCCGGGTTTGCACTCATCTGGAACCGCTCATAAACGGGTCACACGCGCAGCGGCGGCCTTCGGGCCGCCGTTCGCATGTCAATAACTGGCCGGCCCTGCCCGCGCCCGCAAACTGCCCACAGCGGAAATCCGCCGTCCATAACCCAACCCTCCCGACCCTGTCATTATTGGCGTGAATCTCCGGCCCTGACAGGCCGGGGGCCGATCGCCGCAGACGCGGCGACCGTAGGGAGGGGCGGAGCGCCGCCCCTCCCGCAACGGCGCGCTACAGACCGGCAGGGCCGCCCAGGGCGGCAGGGCTACGCCCCGCGCCCCGCGCAACCCGGCCGGTCCCGCGCGCCATTGCCCCCTCCCCTCGCCTTCTAACGCCAGAAAAGAGCCGGGGCGGTCCCGGTCACAGCGTGGGAGATACAACAATGTCAGAAACAACCACCCAAAACGGCCGGGCTATGGCGGCAATTCTACATCAATCATACGATCAGGTTGATTACCTGTGGCGTCAAGGGCGCATCAGCTTCACAAACTGGCGGCTCTATAAGGCGTTCTGGACATGGGGAGCGCCACGGTTTTCAGGGACAGGCAATCTGACACAAGCCGCCTATGCGGAAAAACTCGGCTGGGATGCCGTGTTTCGGAAGATAGAGCGGACAAGACGCCTGATCCAGATCATCGCCCGCCTTGGTGAAGGCAAAACTCCGTGGCCTGTTCATGTCACACCGCCCCCCACCACCTGCCGGACCATCGCCTACGGCCACGGCGCGACAGTGCAAATTTTCGAGGAATTTGCCGACGCTCGGCCATCCCTCATCGCCTTCGCCACCCGGCTTTGCCACGAATACGGCAAGCCAGGCCGCCCCGCGATGATCTGCATCGATGACGATAATGAGTTCTATGTCGGGGTTGGCCCCTGACCCTACACCCGGCGAACGCCCATCAACCACCCGCTCACCCGAGCGGGCGGTCGATGGGTATCCTGTATCTATATGACCATAATCCTTGGTTTGATGCCGTCGCCCGCGCGGAATGATGGCCGGCCCTGACGGGCCGGGGACTGCTCGCCGCAGACGCGGCGACCGTAGGGAGGGGCGGAGCGCCGCCCCTCCCGCAACGGCTCGCTACAGCCCGGCAGCGTCGCCCGCCTCGCAGGGCTACGCCCCGCTCTTCGGACAACGCGGCCGGTCCCGCGAGCCATTGCCCCCTCCCCTCGCCTTTTCACACCAGAAAATAGCCGGGGCCTGAAACCGGCATAACCAACATAGGAATTACGCAATGAACGATATCAACGTCTCCGCCGTGCCGCTGACCAAACTGGTCCCGAGCGCAATCAATGTCCGCACAACCGGACGCGACAAAGGCATTGACGGCCTAGCCGCCAGCATCGAGGCGCGAGGGTTGCTGCAAAATCTGGTGGTTCG
This sequence comes from Acidiphilium acidophilum, assembly GCF_033842475.1. Classification (NCBI taxonomy): domain Bacteria; kingdom Pseudomonadati; phylum Pseudomonadota; class Alphaproteobacteria; order Acetobacterales; family Acidocellaceae; genus Acidiphilium; species Acidiphilium acidophilum. The sequence goes on from NZ_JAWXYB010000006.1 coordinate 2,046, forward strand.
GGAAACCGATGGCGGGAAATATGAAGTGGTCGCCGGTGGACGCCGTCTTGCCGCCCTGAAAAATCTTTGCAAGGCGAAGAAACTGCCGAAATCCTACATGGTGCCCGTGCAGATCGTCGGAGAGGATGCCGCGCTTGAAGCGAGCCTTGCCGAGAACGTCATGCGCGAGCAGATGCACCCCGCCGACCAGTTCGCCGCTTTCGCTGGCTTGATTGCTCAGGGTCACAGCATCGAGGACGTGGCCGCCCGCTTTGGTGTCACCCCCGGCGTGGTGACACGCCGCATGAAACTCGCCAGCCTTTCGCCCGTCATCATCGAGGCGTTCCGCGCCGACAAACTCACGCTTGAACAGGTTATGGGTTTCACCGTTTCAGAAGATCACGCCGAACAGGAACAGGTTTTTGCCGATATTTCCGAATGGCACCACCCGGCAGAACGCTCCCGCATCGTGCAGCTTCTCACCCATGAGAAGATGAAAACAACCGATTATCGATTCCGCTTTATTGGCGAGGATGCCTATATCGCGGCAGGGGGAGCCATCACCCGCGACCTGTTCGATGACCGCGACACCGGATATGCCGAAGATAGCGCCCTCGTGCTGCGCCTCGCCACCGAGCGCCTGACCGCCATGATCCCCGAGGTTCTGGCGCAGGGTTGGAAATGGATCGAGGCAGACCCCGCGCTGACCTACGACACATTGCGGAACTTCACCCGTATTCATCCGCGCCACGTCGAATTGAACGAGGACGACGCGGCCCGCCTCAGCGCCTTGGCCGAGGAATATGATCGGCTGGCAGAAGATGGCGACACACCCGACGACGAAACCGGCGACCGCCTGGACGCCATCGACGCAGAAATGGAGAGCTTGCGCGACAAGGAACGCGCCTTCGACCCGGCAGAAATGGCCCTCGCCGGAGGCTGGCTGGCCTTGCACAATGATGGTTCCGTCAGAATGGAGCTTGGCTATGTGCGGCAGGAGGATCGGCCCGCACTGGACACACTGCGCAGCCCAGCCCGTGAAAACGAACAGGTCACCAGCGACGAGAACGATACAACACCGGTTGCCCCCACCCCAACCGGGCCGAAGGTTCCCGAGGCGTTGCTAGCCGAACTCCACGCCGCCCGCACCATCGCGTTGCGCCTTGAACTGGTAAAGCGCCCCGATATCGCCTTGCGCGTGCTGGCCCATAGCCTCGCCGTGCGGGAAATGTCCCACGGCACCCCGGTTCTAACCGTTCATCCAAGCACCACCTACATTCCCGAAAATCAGCGTGTCGGTTGCCCCGACGAAACCCCGCTGAATGACCAGAGAAGCCGGTGGAATATGCGCATTGGTGGCGATGCCTCCCGCATGTGGGACGGTATCATGGCCCTCACAGATGAGGACGTGCTGGACCTGATCGCGGTGCTGTCCGCCTCTCTTGTCGATGTCACCTACAGCAAGGGGCAGAACGGCAGCGCCGCGAAGCCCGGCATCTATGCGGAAAAACTCGCCGCCACGCTGGACCTCGATATGCGGCAGCACTGGACGCCGACCGCCGCCACCTATTTCGGCCGGGTCAGCAAGGACGCGATCACCGAAGCCGTTACCGAAGCCGCGAGCGAGGCCGAAGCCGCGAAACTGGCCGGATTGAAAAAAGCCGCGATGGCCGAAGAAGCCGCGATCATCGCAGCCGATACCACATGGCTCCCGGCACCGCTTCGCACCACGCGAGGATGACCAACATGGGCGGGACCAACACCCCGCCCATTTTCACCCGCCAGCGTGGCTTACCCTACTTGGCGTAAATTTCCGGCCCTGCGGGCCGGGGCCAGGGGGAGGCGCGCTGGCCCGCGCCTCCCCCGAAACGCGCCCTGCCGGGCGGCAGGGCCGCTCAGGCGCACGGCAAAAGCCCTGCGCCATCGCAGCCCGGCCACCCTCGCGCGCATTTCCCCCCTCCATCGGCCTCTAACCCCAGAGGAAGACGGCGGGTGGGCCGCATATGATGGAGAAACAAAATGCGTTTTTACAAAGAATCGACACAAGATATCCTTGGTAAGTTGGAAACTATGCGCGAGACGTTAAACAATAACGACTATGCGCTCGGTATTGCTACCATCAAGGCAAACGACTTTGTTGCCTATACAGAGGATGTGTTGGCCGCGCTTGGTAAAGCCCGGAATTTCTATTGGACATATCGCGGTTCCCAAAACTTGGTCCGCTCCGCTTATCACGCAAACCGGCCTGTTGCCGAAGTGGCGGCAGAATTGCTTGAGTTGCGCAAACAAGACATTGCCCGGCAACGAAAGGCCACCCGCGAACTAAACCGGCGCATGGGATGGGCGTAGGCCCGGCAGGAAGCGGAATCACCGGCCCTACCGGGCCGGGGTCACATCGCCGCAGACGCGGCGACCGTAGGGAGGGGCGGAGCGCCGCCCCTCCCGCAACGGCGCGCTACAGACCGGCAGGGCCGCCCAGGGCGGCAGGGCTACGCCCCGCGCCCCGCGCAACCCGGCCGGTCCCGCGCGCCATTGCCCCCTCCCCTCGCCTTCTAACGCCAGAAAAAGAGCCGGGGCGGCCCCGGCCTTACCGACGGAGAACCACCATGAACCACGCTGCAAACAGCCCAGCCACCGTGAATAACCCTTCCCAGCGGGTGCAGCCGATGCGGCTGATCTTGCGGAACGGGTACCCCTATCCCTACCCGCAAAACACCAGCGAAGCCGAACATGAAACCCATTCCCGCAACGCGGGCGGAATTATGCTCGATATTCCCGGCGTCGTGCATTTCGAGTGGCTGCACACCGTCACCGTCGAGTTCGCCGATGACGAGGCGTTTGAACACGCCCAGCGCACCACCGGATGGAAAACATGGAGCTATCGGGTGCTAGAAGCACAGACGAGCGCCACCGATGGCTACCACCATCCCGCGATCATCGCCGCGAATTGCGCGTTCTGCGGCTTCAATCTGGTTCCCGATTAAAAGGGGGCAAGGGGGCGACAAGCCCCCACTCCCGGAGATGAGCCGCAGAAAAAATGAAACGGCCCTACGGGCCGGGCCTCGCCTGACGGCGAGGGGGCTGCCGCCCCCTGGCGCAAGAGTAAAGGCGCGATGCGCCCGTGCGACATTCGGCCTACAGCCTGGCTGGGCCGCGCCGATCGCAGGGCTTCACCCCGCGCTCATCGCAGCCCAGCCAGTCCCGGCCAAATATCGCCCGCTCTTGCCCCAGGCTCCCCCGCTTCACGCCAGAAAAGAAGCAACCGGCAATTCCGCCGCTACCGCTTGGAGAAAATGAATGTCCTCTCGCCTTGTCGATGATTTCGCCGCAATCCGGTTTCGGGCCGACGATCTTAACACCCTCTTTGAAACAGACCCGTTCTATGCGGATCAGTTCATGTTTTTCGAGCTGGGTGGCGACAATAATTTGTTTGAGTGCCGGAGCGGAGGCAGACAAATCCGCGTCCGGTCATGGTCCCTGCTTGGCGTCGGGCAGGACTGGCAAATCATGCAAAAAATCGTGACCTTCGCCTCGGCATGCGAAGGCGGTTGCCTGCGCTTTGCCGGCGACCGCCAGACCTTGGCAGAAAGCTATATCCGCAAGGCGCGCAGCACCCTTGGTGATGCCGTCGAACCGGCAGCACTCTACGATGCGGGCCTCTCGTGCAGCCTTGAGATCACGGTTAAGATGTCCGCCGAATGCGGACGATATGAGCAAGACCGCGTGGAGGAATTACGCAGTCATCTGCCCGCACAAGAGCAAGGCGATGTTTTGTCATGGAGCCTGTCACCCTTCCACGACATGAAACATGCCGCTCTGATGTTCATCTACAGCAGCCTAGACAAGCGGGAGATCTACAACAAAGCCCGCGTCTCAGGTCAGGAATATACGGGAACGCCGATCATGAAACGCGCCCGTGACCGTGGGCAGATGGTGATGTCAGGCTTTTAGGCCAAGCATAGGGTCATATGGTCCGGGACCATGTGACCCTTTCCGTCACGCGGGCGGGACGAAATTCACCGGCCCTGGCGGGCCGGGGCGGTCCCGGTCACAGCGAGGGAGAAATACGATGAACCTTTTAACAACGCATCAGAAAGCCATCATGATCGAGAACGGCCGCAAATCAGCGGCGGGTGACGAAATCGACCCGTTCCCGGTGGTGAAACTGTTTATGCCCGGCAGCGGCATGACCTGGCTCTTGACCGAGCTGGACCCGGACGATGGGGATCGCGCCTTCGGGCTTTGCGACCTTGGCATGGGATGCCCCGAACTCGGGTATGTCAGCCTCGCCGAACTGTGCAGCGTGCGCAACCGAATGGGCCTCGGGGTTGAGCGGGATCAGGGTTTCAATGCCTGCAAACCGCTCAGCATCTACACCGACGAAGCCCGGCAGAAACAGATGATTCTCGCGTAAGTGGGGCGCTCGCCCGTTCACACCAGAAAGGACTGACAAATACCGATATGACCGGGTAACCCCTTGGATAGATAAGCGGCCCTTACGGGCCGTTTGTCGTTTGCGCACTCAGTGGGTCATGCGGCGGGCCTGTGCGCTAGCCGGTGCTAGCATGTGCTAGCGCGCGCTTGCTCCTGCTAGCGTCTTGTAGCTAGTGCTTGCTATTGCTGCTAGCGTATGCTAGCGATAGCACGCGCTAGCTAGTGCTAGCTACTTCTAGCAACAGGAGGCTATTACATGCCGGTCATCATCGCGGCCAATCCGAAGGGCGGGGCGGGGAAGTCAACCACCACCCTTATTTTAGGGCAGACGCTTGCTGCGCTGGGGGCCAGCGTAAGCATCATAGATGCGGACCCCAACCATCCTATTGTCGATTGGCGCAGCGGCAATTCTAAGCTCGCATTAGATGTGATCGGAGACGCCAACGAAAGCTCTATCATCGCCCAAATTAAAGCCGAGAACATGAAAAAACAGTTCGTGTTCGTGGACCTTGAGGGCACCGCCAGCCGCTTAGTATCGCGGGCAATCTCGCGGGCCGACTTGGTACTTATACCACTTCAGGCGAGTGGCGTTGACGCCCGCCAGGCAAGCCGGGCGATTTCTTTGATACACGAAGAAGAAGAGGCTTTGGACGGACGCCAAATCCCCTTTCGTGTCCTACTGACCAGGACAAGCCCGATCATCAAAACCCGCATTGAGAAAGAAATTCTTGGCAGTCTCGAAGCCGCCGAGCTTCCCATTTTACGGACCGCGTTGAACGAACGACAAGCCTTCAAGGCAATCTTTGTTCGGCGCTTGGCGCTGCACGAGCTTGATCCCACTCAGGTAAATGGTCTGCCCGAGGCGATTCAAAACGCAAATGCGCTGGCCGAGGAACTGGTTAACGTTCTGACCGACGCGAAAACACACCAAAAGGAGACCGTGAATGTCTGACGATACCTTTGGCTTTGGCAAGGCCGGGGCAGTGCCTCTTAGTAAGCGACTGGCAGAGATCAAACCCAGTGGCGACAATGAGAGGGCGGCGACCGATCTCCAAGCGATCGACGAAGCCGGACAACGTGCCGGGTTTACCTCGCGCGAACCAGGCCCCGCGCCGTTCAGGCGCGTCAAGACGATTGGCCCGACGATACAGTTGAACACGCGGGCACCGGAAGATGTGGCGATAAGATTCATCCAGTTTTGCGAGCAAAATCGGCTCGCCTATTGGGAGGGAATACTTGAATTGATGAAACGCGCCAACGTCTAGTCTAGGTTTTTGATGTGCGACGTCTTGCGCTCTTCTAAGCGCATAGCTACGCCGTGAGTCATGCACCAAAATGCGTTGCATTGCACCGGATTATGGTGCATATAGGTTTCACCGAGACGCAGTGACGCGCCAGCAAATAAAGGACAAGACGATGACCTCCCATTATTTTTCATGTGCTGAAACCGCTAAGTTGGTTCGCAACGAATTGAAATCCCGGTTTCCCGGCGTTAAGTTCAGCGTCCGGAGCAATACTTATGCGGGCGGGGCTTCCATTGACGTTAGCTGGGTCGATGGCCCCGCCGCCAAAATTGTTGACGCCGTTGTGGGTCAGTTTGCTGGTGGCCGGTTCGATTCGTCGATCGATATGGCCTACAACGTTTCGCATTGGATGACACAGGACGGGCGCATCGTGATCGCCAGCAACCCAGGCACTGGTGACCAAAAAGGATCGCACAGCGCCGAGCGTAATTGGATGCCGGAACCGGATGCGAAGCTGGTCCGTTTCGGCGCAGATTTCATTTTCACAAAGCGGGCGATCAGCCCCAACCTGGCGCGGCGCGCATTGGATCGTTTGGCGGCTAAAGGATACCCGGTTGAGTGCGTTGAAATCCGCGTCAGCGATTACGACGGCGAGGCTTACATTCATCAGACCACTCGCGACGAAACACTTACTCGCGGTTTCGACATGGAGCGGGAGGCGAATGAGGCAATACAGCGCACCCATTGCGCGGCCTGAATTTTGGCGGCGGGGGGGGGCGGCGCATCTCCCCGCGCATAGCTCGCACCTAAGTCATGCGCCGATTACCGTTGCGTTGCGCCGTTGTTCGGTGCATACAGGTTTCGCCGAGACGGATTGGCTGGATCGGGGGGGGACGGAGAGAGACGATGACCAACGCAACCGAAACCGCAATCGCCGCTGATCTTGCTCTTTGCGACATCGGCATGGCTTTCACCAAAGGCCACGCTCGGCGCAAGTTCGTTTCGCACCGCACGGCTTGCTTTGCGGCTCTTAAAACCATGAACGCCGCCGATGGTCTTGACACTCTCAGCGATGACGATCTGCTCGCAGCACTGACCGCTTAGCGCTTTACTCAACGGAGAACGATGATGGCAAAAATTAAGGCGCGGATTACCAACAACGGGCGCGTCGGCGGCTTTACCGCAGAAATAATGATTAACGGAGAGTGGAAGCGTATCAATCGCTACATCGGAGGCGGTTTGGTTTCCTTTGATAGCCGCGAGCAAGCGTTGAAAGCGATTCGCCGTGAATGCAAAAAGGTCGCGGCATGACCCCTCTTGAATCCCTCGCAACAATCCGCTGGTCCTACAGCGACCTCGCCGCCGCGATCGGTCGCCCGTCCGACACCGTGCGCTCGTGGGTCCGGCGCAATTCATTCCCCGCGCCGATTGTAGAATGGCTGGCGCGGCTTGCCGATGCCCATCGGGCTTTGCCGCCGCCTGATCTCGCCGTGGTTGGGCGGTGGGTCGCAGGTGAGGCCGGTTCGATTGGCAAAAGTTGGCAAACAGTGGCGGGCGCAACCAAAGACGGGACTTAAAATGACGCATCTCGCTAGTCTGACAACACGCATTGCTCAGTGTTCGGGATTGACCCTAGAGCCGCATCAATCGGAAGCGGTGGATTGCGTGCTCGAAGCCTGGACCGGCCAGGACCGTGCCACGGTGGTCATGGCTTGCGGAACAGGGAAAACGATTGTCGGCTTGACCGTCGCGAGCAAGGCCATCGCGGCGGAAGAGGGGGCGAGCGTAGGAGTGTTTGTCCCATCACTCGGGCTTATTAAGCAGATCATTCAGGTATGGCGCGAGTTTCAGCCCTGGGGAGATCGCTTACGGGTGATCGCCGTATGTTCGGATGCCGGCGTAGAGGCTGATGATATTCCCCCTGATGAAATCCCGGCCGTTGTCACAACAGACGCCTCGGCGTTGTGCCGGTTCATCACAGAAGCCCCGCCATGCGCCGTCAACGTCATCTTTTCTACATATCATTCCGCATGGGTGGTTGCTGACGCGCTGACGGAAATGCGGCAGGCGCTCGACATTGGGATTGCGGACGAAGCGCATAACACTGCTGGCGCGGCCGATAAATCATTCGGCCTGATGCTGCATGACCACGTTTTGCCCATCCGAAAACGCCTTTTTATGACAGCCACGCCCCGAATCGTCCGCAGGGTAACTGGTGAAGTCGCATCAATGGACGATGCCGCCATCTATGGGCCAATCGCCTACAATCTTTCCTTCCGCCGAGCCGTCGAACGTGGGATCATATGCGATTGGGAAGTGCTGATTTCCGTTGTTACTCGCGATGAGGCCCAGGCCATCGGGCTTGCCAGAGCCGTGCATGGCTTGTCGGGCGAACGGCTGCAAGAGGCGGCTGGCCGCGCCGCGATCGCCAAAGCGATCGAAAGCGTGGGTATAAAAAAGGCCATTAGCTTCCACAACACCATCCTTGCTGCCCGCGACTTCGCTCAAAATCAGTCCTCAAACGATCAGGCGATGCCGGGTTTTCATATCTTTCATGTTAATGGAGCGGACAAGGTTGGCAGACGTGAGGCAATGTCGGCATTTGCGGGTGCTGAGAAGGCCCTTGTCAGTAACGCGCGGTGTTTGACGGAAGGGGTTGATATTCCGGCCATCGATCTCATTGCCTTTCTCGGTCGAAAATCTAGCAAAATTGACATTATCCAGGCGATCGGGCGCGCACTGCGCAAGGCACCGGGTAAGACTAAGGGTTATATTCTGCTGCCCGTGCTGCTCGATCCACGAACCGGGCAAACGCCGGAGGACGCGCTTGCGGAGAGTGACCTTTCCCTTATTTGGGATGTTCTTGCCGCTATGCGCGACAATGATGAGTTGTTCGCTGAAAACATCATAACTGCCGGTCGCGGCTTTCAGGAGGGGCCACCCACAACAGTATTGTCGCCGGGCTGGGTGAGGTTCCTGGGTGAAGTTGACCTTGAGGCAATCCGGCGGGGGATCGAGGTTATCGCTCTCGATGAACTTTTGTTTCCGTTTGATCATGGATACCGGCATTTAGTTGATTTTGCCAACAACACCGGGCACGGTAAAGTTCCTATCCAGCATGTTGAGCCTGACGGGTTCAAACTCGGAATATGGGTAGCCAGCCGCCGAAAGAATTACCGGCAAGGCGTTTTGTCAGCAGAGCGAATTGCAGCGCTGGAAGCCATACCAGGCTGGACGTGGGATGTATTGAATGCGCAATGGGATCAAGGCATCTTCACACTTCGCGCGTTCGTCGAGCGAGAAGGCCACGCAAACATTCATTCAAAACACGTTGAGCCTGACGGGTTCAAACTCGGAAATTGGGTTGGTGGTCGCCGCAAAGAGTATCTGGAAGGCATTTTGTCAGCAGAGCGAATTGCAGCGCTGGAAGCCATACCAGGCTGGACGTGGAGTGTATTCAGCGCGCGATGGGATGACGGAATGATCGCACTTCGCGCCTTCGTCGAGCGCGAGGGACATACCAAGGTACGTGACAGATATGTTGAGCCTGACGGGTTCAAACTCGGGATTTGGGTTGGTTCGCGCCGGTATGAGTATAGATTGAGCAACCTGATGTCTGGAAAATAGGGCGAGCGGGGGTCAGGCATCCTGGTAGTCCCACTTGATGTAGCCCTTGGTGTCGGCGGCCCATTTTTCATCGATTTCGACGAGGACGGCGCTGACGAGGCGTTCGAGGGAGGCTTCGTTGGGGAAGACCCTGATTTTGGTGGTGCGGCGTTTGAGTTCCTGCTGGATGCCGCGTTCCATGGGGTTGGAAGTGCGAAGCCGGCGCTGGTGGGGTTCTGGCAGTGTGAAGACGGTGAGGCCTTCGGGGATATTTCGTTCGAGCCAATCGGCGAGCTTTGGTGCGGTGTCGCGATAGGCATTGACGAGGGTTGTGAGAGCGATCTGGGCAGCGGCGAGGGAATTTGCGTTCCAGACGGTCCGGAGTTCTGCGCCGATGCGTTTGCGGATGGCGTGGTTGGGGGCGTGGTGGATGGCGTTTTGGGCGAGGTGGAACTGGCATCGTTGCCAGTGTGCGGCGCCGAAGACGGCGCGGCGTGCGGCGTGCAATCCGGCATGGTCATCGGAGACGATGAATTCGACGCCTCGCAGGCCACGCTGATGGAGGCTTTCGAGGAAGGCACGCCAATGGACTTCGGCCTCGGAAAGGGCGACCGAGACGCCGAGGACACGGCGGCGTTCATCGGGTCCGATGCCGATGGCCGAGAGCACGGCGGCATCGCGGACGACGCCATTATCGCGCATTTTTTCATATCTGGCGTCGAGGATGAGGTAGCGGATCTCGGCGAGGGGTCGGGTGCGCCAGGCGGCGAGTTCGTCATCGAGCAGCTTGCTGGCGCGGCTGACCTGAGCGGAGGAGAGGCTTTCGATGCCGAATTCGCGCATGACGGCCTCGACGTCGCGGGTGGAGACGCCTTTGATGTACATTTCGGCGACGGCGACCATGACGGCGCGGACCGAGCGTCGGCCGCGTTCGAGGGACTGTGGGTAGAAGGGTTCGCCCACGTGACCGGCGGTTTTGGGGACATCGACGGTGATCGACCCGGCCGGGGTATCGATCCGCTTGGGCTTGTAGCCATTGGCGTAACCCTGACGATCGGGGTTGCGCTCGTAGTGACTGGCGTGGAGGAAGCGTTCGCGCTCGATCTGCATGGCGAGTTCGAAGGTCCTGGCAAATACCGTGGCGATATCGCCTGCGCCGTTTTCGATCAGATGTTCCAAAAGTGCCTCGATAATCGTATCCTTTTTGGCGTCCATTCATCGGTCTCCATGTTGGTGTGAACAACTGCATGGAATACCAGAATGAACAGCCCTTGCCGGGGCATGCCCCGGCAAGGGCACCAACTCCCAACCCAAAATGAATTTCCAGACGTCAGGTTACACCACCATGAGTATAGGCAAGGCGTTTTGTCAGCAGAGCGAATTGCAGCGCTGGAAGCCATACCCGGCTGGACGTGGAGTGTATTCAGCGCGCGATGGGATGACGGAATCATCGCACTTCGCGCCTTCGTCGAGCGAGAAGGCCACGCAAATATTCATTCAAAACACTTTGAGCCTGACGGGTTCAAGCTCGGAAATTGGCTTGGTTCGCGCCGGTATGAGTATAGGCAAGGCGTTTTGTCAGCAGAGCGAATTGCGGCGCTGGAAGCCATACCAGGCTGGACGTGGGATGCGGTTGGCTCCGAGCAGTGGGAGAAAGGGATTGAAGCGCTTCGCGCCTTCGTAGAGCGCGAGGGACATACCTCGATTCGTCACAAACACGTTGAGCCTGACGGGTTCAAACTCGGGCATTGGGCTTGCGCTCGGCGCACGGAATACCGGCAGGGTAATCTGTCGGATAAGCGCATTGAGGAGTTGGAAAGCATACCGGGCTGGACGTGGAATGCCCTAAAAGGCAGCCGCCAATGACCAACACCCAGGCGGCGGTCGATGAAATTAATGCCATCATGACAGATCCATCCGCCTCGGGCTGGGTCAAGACCGCGCTTGACAGTGCCCTTAAACGCGATCCTGTCGATGCCGTGAATGATGCGGAATTTCTGCTCGGCGTGCTCATGCGGAGGCTTGATAATATCTTTCGCCAGGGCGAGCGATCCTCTCGTGATGATTGAGCAACCTGATGTCTGGAAAATAGGGCGAGCGGGGGTCAGGCATCCTGGTAGTCCCACTTGATGTAGCCCTTGGTGTCGGCGGCCCATTTTTCATCGATTTCGACGAGGACGGCGCTGACGAGGCGTTCGAGGGAGGCTTCGTTGGGGAAGACCCTGATTTTGGTGGTGCGGCGTTTGAGTTCCTGCTGGATGCCGCGTTCCATGGGGTTGGAAGTGCGAAGCCGGCGCTGGTGGGGTTCTGGCAGTGTGAAGACGGTGAGGCCTTCGGGGATATTTCGTTCGAGCCAATCGGCGAGCTTTGGTGCGGTGTCGCGATAGGCATTGACGAGGGTTGTGAGAGCGATCTGGGCAGCGGCGAGGGAATTTGCGTTCCAGACGGTCCGGAGTTCTGCGCCGATGCGTTTGCGGATGGCGTGGTTGGGGGCGTGGTGGATGGCGTTTTGGGCGAGGTGGAACTGGCATCGTTGCCAGTGTGCGGCGCCGAAGACGGCGCGGCGTGCGGCGTGCAATCCGGCATGGTCATCGGAGACGATGAATTCGACGCCTCGCAGGCCACGCTGATGGAGGCTTTCGAGGAAGGCACGCCAATGGACTTCGGCCTCGGAAAGGGCGACCGAGACGCCGAGGACACGGCGGCGTTCATCGGGTCCGATGCCGATGGCCGAGAGCACGGCGGCATCGCGGACGACGCCATTATCGCGCATTTTTTCATATCTGGCGTCGAGGATGAGGTAGCGGATCTCGGCGAGGGGTCGGGTGCGCCAGGCGGCGAGTTCGTCATCGAGCAGCTTGCTGGCGCGGCTGACCTGAGCGGAGGAGAGGCTTTCGATGCCGAATTCGCGCATGACGGCCTCGACGTCGCGGGTGGAGACGCCTTTGATGTACATTTCGGCGACGGCGACCATGACGGCGCGGACCGAGCGTCGGCCGCGTTCGAGGGACTGTGGGTAGAAGGGTTCGCCCACGTGACCGGCGGTTTTGGGGACATCGACGGTGATCGACCCGGCCGGGGTATCGATCCGCTTGGGCTTGTAGCCATTGGCGTAACCCTGACGATCGGGGTTGCGCTCGTAGTGACTGGCGTGGAGGAAGCGTTCGCGCTCGATCTGCATGGCGAGTTCGAAGGTCCTGGCAAATACCGTGGCGATATCGCCTGCGCCGTTTTCGATCAGATGTTCCAAAAGTGCCTCGATAATCGTATCCTTTTTGGCGTCCATTCATCGGTCTCCATGTTGGTGTGAACAACTGCATGGAATACCAGAATGAACAGCCCTTGCCGGGGCATGCCCCGGCAAGGGCACCAACTCCCAACCCAAAATGAATTTCCAGACGTCAGGTTACACCACCTCTCGTGATCCCTAGACTTCATGGTGTCATGGTTTCATAAATTCCCAGCCTATTGCCGGGTTTTTTATGGGCCGCAGACGCGGCCAAAAAGGGGGAGGCGCGCAGGCTCGCGCCTCCCCCAAAGCGCCGCCTATTGGCTGGCAGGGCCGCTCACCGGCAGGGCTTCGCCCCACCAGCTCGCAACCCGGCCAGCCACGCCCGCACTTTCCCCCCTCCATCAGCCGATTAACCCCAGGAATAAGACGCCGGGGTGGTCCCGGCCTTTTGATGGAGATGAGCATGGCATACACGGTCGCGATCTATCTGGTGGACAGGGCTTATGGCGGTCCCGAGGAAGGGGGATGGTGGTATGAATGCGGCGAGCCAGCGCTTGAGTTTGCCGCGAAAACCCGTGGCTTCGCGCGTGAAAACGACGCCTACCGCTACGCCTCGAAGCTGAATCGATCATCGTTCATCGAGGAATTGAACGAAGGCCGCCCCGACATCGGTAGCGTGCTCTCGCGGGGGCAATATTCTGCCGTGGTCGCCGGGGGCTTCCCCGCGCCATTCCCAGCCACCCAGCCGCACTATGATTAAAGGCCAACTGTTTTTATGCCATTTCCAGCCCATATCTGCTAGAAGGACACTGCAATGAGCGCGACCAACCCCGACGATACATCGACCAATCTCTATCTCCGTGAACAAATCGCGCGGATCGACCTGACGCATGAGCGGATTTTGCGGATGAGAGAGGAAGGGCAGCCACGGATTGATGCGTTGCTTGCCCAAGCGGCTAAAGATCGTGCGCTTTCCAGGAAAAACTGGCCAGCCATTATTGCTGGCATTGGAACTGGATTGTCGGGCATTGCGGCTACCATCGCGGTCCTGGTCGCAGCGCACATCATATAAAGCGAAGCCTCTCCACACCAAGCCGCCGGCATCGCCGGCGGTTTTTCTTCTGGCGTTTCTGACGCGCGATAATGTTTAATTATCGCGCCATTGCGACTCTCGCCTTATTCCCGCTATCCTGCTGGACTCATGAGTGTTCGCGAGCTATCCGAAGCCGCACGGGCGGCCCTGGACCGCGCCGAGGCCGACGCCGCCCAGGCGAAATCGGCCGCAACTGCCCGCGCTTACCGCACGGACCTCGCCGACTTTCGCGGCTTCTGCGCTGAGACCGGCCTAGCCGCCTTTCCCGCCAGCCCCGAGACCGTCGCCGCCTTTCTCTCCGCCCGTGCCACTACCCATAGCCATGCCACCTTGCGCCGGCGCCTGGCGGCCATCGGGGCCGCCCAGGCGGCCGCAGGCTTCCCCTGGCTGCCAGGCCATCCGATCATCCGGGACACGCTGCGCGGCATCGCCCGCCGCTTGCCGGCCCGCTCACGGCCCGCCGGCGCGCTAACCACCGATCTGATCCGCCGCCTGGTCGCCACCTGTGATTCCGGCATGACCGGCACACGCGACCGGGCTATGCTCCTGATCGGCTACGCCGGTGCGCTACGCCGCGCCGAGCTGGTGGCGATCGAGCGCAGCAACATCAGTTTCGAGACCTTTGGACTGCGGCTGCTAATACCTACCTCAAAAACCGATCAGGAAGGGCAGGGGGCCGAAATCGGCATTCCGCGCGGGATGAAACGCGACACTTGCCCGGTGCGGGCGATCGAGGAATGGTTGCGGCTATCTGAGTGCGATATGGGGCCAGTGTTTCGCCGGGTCGATCGCTGGGGCGGGCTCGATATGCAGGCGCTACATCCCGATGCCGTCCGGCGCATCCTGCTCCACCGCGCCCGGCTGGCGGGCATTACCATGTCCGGCCGGGACCGCTTATCGCCCCACGGATTACGGGCCGGTTTTATCACCGAAGCCTACCAGGCCGGCGCCCGCGACGAAGATATTATGCAACACTCACGGCATCGCAGCCTGGTCGCGATGCGCCGCTATGTGCGCCGGGCCAAAGCCGTGCAGGACTCACCGGCGAAACTGCTGGGGTTATGAGATGGACGGTGATCACCGCCCTCTCACCGCCCCCCAGCGCCTCGACATCCTTGCCCTGCCCTCTCCCGACTGGCTCTACCATCACCTGACCATTCGCGGCTCGCCCGACGAGATCAGCCGATTCCGTCTCGCCGCGGCCGGTGCCGGCGTCGTGCCATGGGTGCGCGACTATGACGCGATGATCGAACGCCTGGTGACACTCATGCTCCGCCCGCCGCGCACAGAGCGACGGCTTACCATCGCCGAAATGCGGTTGCTGGCCGGCAAAATGCGTGATCTGTTCTGGCAGGACGATCAGGCCGCATTGACGCACTATGACCGCAGCCGGTCATGCCCGTTCGATCTGCAACGGCTCGTTCCCGTGCCTTGGGCTATCCTCCGCCAAGGGGACGACGCGCCGGACTCACTACGCTGGTTATGGGAACATTGGGGCACCACCTGGCAGCTCCGGCGCGTGCGCGACATCACCGCGACCTTTCGGGCCGATCCCGTGACCACACGCATTTTTGAGTTCTGGTCCGCCGATTGGTCGCCCTGGCGGGCGATCACGACCATCGCCAACGCCTGGCCGGCACTGACGATCGCCCTCCGCCCGCTCTACTGACTTTCCCTTGGAGTCAACCGCGCCGAAGGCGCGCGAAAAATACTGAACATTCCGGCTTACGCCGGAATGTTTCATTTGCCGCGATCGGCCGCCAACCCTGCCTTAAGGCTAAAGGCGGTTTCTTATTTCCTCTTTTGCCGTTTTGCCGTATAGCCGGTTGTATGCTTTTGTTTGTTTGCCGTTTTGTCCCTTTATCGTGAGAGTGTCCGATGCGACGTGCCAGTTACCGCCAGGCGGTGGAGTGGATTAGAGCGCGCCTGCCGAAGCCTATCGATCCCGTCACCATCAAACAGATGGAGCTTGCGATCTTCGTGGCCTTCCTATTCGATGTGCCTGCGGATCGAGTCGTGGCGGACGTTACACGTAGCCGCCTCCGCGACGCCGATCCCGTCGCGAATCAGGACTCGTAGATGCCATCGCTTAGATACAATGGCCAAAGACGAAAGCGGCTTAGATCAACGGGTTGGACCGTTTCTCTCGACTGCTGCCATACAATGGGCTGGACGCGGCGATGATTTTGTCTCAAGGTGCGCGATACGCGCGACTCTTGCGCAACTTAACCGAGCAGGAAGGAGATTCGAGTAGGTTTATCCCATAAACGACAAAGCCCGGATTGAGGAAGCAACCTCAAACCCGGACCCGTCAAAATAGCAAAACTGGGTAAACCACCACTCGCAAGGCGGTTTATCCTACATCTCAGTTCCTTTTGCAAGACCCTTCTTGCCACGGGGATGCTTTTGCTAAATTTCTCGGTTCCGAGCGTCACGCTTCCTCCACCCGGTTCACCTCAAAGGAGAACACCGTGGAGATACAAACAGGGTCATCGACCCTCATCCGAAAATCGAGCACGCGGCGGCTGACCCCGCGTATGATCCCCGGCGACCAGATCGCAACATCCTTCACAGGAACGGATGCTGCGCCGGCTGCGATCCTGGGCGCGTTCAAAGCGGCTGCGCCGCATATGGGTATAGGCCCGCGCATTGTTCACGCGATCGACTGGCTGTTTCGGTTCACCCAGCCGCAGGATTGGCGGGAGGGCTCGCGCCCCATCGTATGGCCGAGCGCCGCGCTACAAGCCCAAGAGCTTTGCATTACGCCCACTCATGCGAAGCGCCTTAACCGGCATCTCGCCGAGCTGGGCTTAATCGTGATGAAGGACAGCCCGAACGGCAAGCGTTACGGGCGGCGCTTTCCCGCCAAGACCGGCCGCATCATCGAGGCATATGGTTTCGACCTGTCGCCGCTAGCGGTTCGCATGGCCGAATTTATCGCGGCGGCCGAGACTGGCCGCGCTGAACGAGCGGCCATCGCTCAGCTACGCCGCCGGGCGTCGATCGCAAGGAACAGCCTGCGGCAGACGTTCGAGACCTATCGGGAACAGGAGATCAATGATCCAGAGATCCCCGCCCTCAAAACCGCGTTCGAGCAAACCGCCAAGCGACTGCGCGACCTGGACACGGCCGACAAGACAGCGCCTATCGTCGCCGAGCTGGAATCGCTTGCCGCTACCGCCCGCGCTGCCCTGGAAATTAGCCTGAGACATGGCGAGAGCCTGCCAGCGGACGCACAAGCTCTTGTGAATATGTCCCCCAAGGGGCACCAAAATGTGCCCCACCAATACAGCTACAAACCAACCTTAAATCCTATTGAGGATACAGTAACGGCATTGGAAAGCAGTAGCGGCCTTCCGGCGCTGGGGGCCAAGCCAACCGATCACGCTGGCGAAGCCCAACCGAGAAAAGAAACCCCGACCCGAACGGACAGTGGATCGTGTGGCACAGTGACGCCGGACGAAATTGTCCGGCTTGCCCCCAAACTCCGGCCCTATCTGACGAGCGCTGCCCCGCGCTGGCCGGATTTGGTCGAGGCGGCCGACTGGCTGCGGCATGACCTTGGCGTATCAAAACCTCTATGGGGAGATGCGTGCCTCACCATCGGCCGGGAGCGGGCGGCTATCGCGCTGGCAATCGTTTCAGCCAAACCAGCCGGGCACTTCAAAAGCGGCCCAGCCGGATACTTCCACGGGATGATCGCCAAAGCGAAAGCGGGTGAACTCAATCTCGATCGAACGATTTGGGCGCTCCGGCGGCAGAAACCGAAATCACCGAGCGCACAATGCCAATAAGTCCCTTTGTCTTTTTGCCGGTTTTCCCTTTATTATGCCAACGGTTGCTGGTAATATCCCCGCGATGCTGAATGAGGTTAATATGGCCAGACGCCCCGCCGCTCCCGTTGACGCACCGCCAGAACCCGCGCCGGCTGTAGGTGGGCGAAAGACGAAACCCAATGATGTCGCGATGATCCGCGTCAATCTGCCGCCTGAGATTCATCGCAAACTTTGGCAAATTCGGATCGACACGCGGCAGAGCATCCAGCAGATCGTCACGGACATTCTCACCGAAAAGCTCGCGGAGATGGATAAATGATCGTTTCCGGAAACAGCGCACATTCTCCGTTTCCGGAAACGGCGCAGCCGATACCCGCTTGTTCAACCGAGCGGGTCCGACGCTACCGCGCAACCCGCGCGGCCGTCCGCGTTGAGGTTGAAGTGCCGACGCCAGATGATGCTCTGGCGGTCAAGCGATTTGCCCGGCAGCGCCGCGAGGCGGCTGCTCATCCCGCGCCGGCGACACCGGCGGCACATTCAAACAGTGCCAACCTCACACTCCTGATTGACGAACTGACTCCGGCCGCCCGAGCGGCGGTAGAAACATTCGTGCAAGCACTGGCTGCGGCAGCGGATCGCGACTTGATCGAACGGGCAGGGCGGGTTGCCGCAAACTATGAGGATGCCGTGCGACGCTCATCGCATGGCCGCAAAGTCGCCGCCTGAACCCATGGGCATTTGCCGGCGGCTCCACCTGGAAGCGCGCGATCCAGGACGGAATTGTTTTCGACAATGGCAGCTTGATGCCCAGCGCGATTTGTTCGGCAGCTACCTAGTGCAGATTACCTATGGTAGAATCGGCGCGCACGGCCGGACCATTACCAGGTCATTCAGCGATCCAAGGGAAGCTGCGCGCTATATCAGAGCCGCAGTTGCGAGGCGCCGATCCTCGCCGCGCCGCATCGGCATATCATACCGGGTTTTAGTCGATGAAGAATGGGCGGAAGGGCCGGGCGACTAAACGAACCGGCCTATCGCGATGCCCGCCACCAGAACCGCCAGCCCGGCCCATGTCCCATAGACGAGATATTCAACCCGACGAACAACACGGCTGAATTGTTCAATTTGATCGAGCGTGCGCTCGCCTACGGCTTGCGCCGATCCCTGGACGGCGCCGCTCATGAGTGCAACGCCGTCTTTCGAGGCAGCGAGAATATTTTCCTCGATCATTTCCGACAGCTCATTAGCTCGACCGCCGAACGTCGCATCATGCTGTTGCAGAAGAAGAACTACCTCCCGATGAGCGGCTTGCGCGGCCGATGAAGCGGCAATGTCCGCGATTCGCCGGACCATCGTTTCAAGGATTTTTTCATTAAGCACCACCAGCTCAACAAGCGGGTCTGTGACCCGCATCTTGACCCCGGACAGACGAATGACATCCGAGGCCAGCGCCTTAATATCGACCTCGATCGCCCGCTTTGGCGATGCACCTGCTTGACTATCCATCATACTTTGAACGACCAAAGTTTATCGAAATAGTCCCGTTGAACGAGCGTGAACCTTTGGCGCTGTAATATATTAAAGGGCGTCCCAATGCCCGGCCGGCTTTCACCCGTGATGGCCTCGTTAAAACTCATCCGGAGCTGCCGCATTTCCTGAATATCCCGGTCGAACAGATCCCCCCAGGATTCGGGCATATCGATGACCGAGGAAACACGCGCTTGCACCGCTTTGTAGCCGTCAGATTCAGTGAAGGGAACACCGTTGAGGGCAACGGGTGCCCTGTATTGGTTCAGCCAGAGCACAATCCGCGTGCTCTCCGGCGTTGTGTCAACGACGCGAGCAAAGCCCGCGGCTGTTTCTGCCATCGCATCTCCGCCGACGACAATTGAATGAACGACGACCTGCTTTCCCAACTTAGCAAGATTCTTAAAAGCATCTTGCCGCTCAAGATATCGCATCAAGGCGACGAATGTAGTAGAGCCACTATCGACCACAGCACTTACGCCTGGGTCCATTAATTCCAGCAATAATTCATCGAACGCCGGTTCATTAAGTTTTCCATCCACAACTATCGGCATACGCTTCGCGCCAAATGCCTTGTAGCTGGAAAATGTTGGATTCACCGGGTCAGTGTCATAGCAGCGCAGGTCGGTGAATTTATCTTGAAAATACTCGGCCAACAATGTTGCAACAAACGACTTTCCAACGCCGCCCTTACCCTGCAAAACTAGGTGAATCTCATTTGTCCTCTTTTCGATCTTTTGGGGGATACCAGCGATCGAGGGTGGATTCGAGGTTTCCGAAGTCGGTGAACTTTCGAGGCTGATATTCGCTGCTTTCATGAGGCTCTATCCTTTCAGGGGGTGGCGCTGGGGCCGAAGCATCCGGCAAAGGTGACGGATAAGTTGGATTGCTTGGCCGGGTTTCCGGGGCTGGGTTGACCTTCGCCGACACCCGCCCGCCCCGAGAACCGGCTTTGCCGGTAATTTCACGGGCCACAAACCGGCGGAACCACTCGTAGCCGGACGGGATGCGGTCTTTCAGCTCGTCGTAGATCATAATCACAGGCTTCTGAGCCGCCAGCCCAGCTTCAATTTCTGGCCGTAACGCATGAAGCGCGACCTTCATTGCTCCCTTTCGGGGTTTTGAAGCGGAATTTTTCACAAGATTTCTATACCTGACGGCGACCTGGAAGCGCAATGGCAATCTTTGCCACCATCGTTGGATATCCTTTGATATCGTTGGTTTTCGTTCGCTGATCGCTGTTATTGGTTGGATATAATACGTCGATCGTTGGTTATCGTTGGATATCGTTCGTTTTGCTTCTCGCCCAACGAAAACCAAACCATAGACCATCAATATCCTCACAATCTCCACCTTGGAGTAGCAGGCAAGATGGGTGTTTGTCATGACAAACACGATGGGCTACACCTTACTCGCCTGCGGCTCGACGGGCAAGAAACTGGCGCGCCGCGCCAGTTGGAAAGGAGATGACACCAATGAAGCGGCCCGGCGTGCGGCGACCCCGAGAGGCAAAAGAGGGCCGGACGGTGAAGGTCGAAACGCGCTGCACGCCAAGCGAGCGTGACGCGATACGCGCCCGCGCCGCCTCCGTTGAGATGCGCTTGAGCGATTATCTGCGCGCCGCCGCCCTACACAGCGAGATCCGGTCCAAGGCCGACAAGCACGCTGTTCGAGCGCTGGCCGGGTTCACGGGCGAACTAGGGCGGCTGGGGGGACTGTTGAAACTCTGGCTATTGGAGCGTCGGGGCGATGGGGCCTCGGCGATCAAGGTCGATCACGTCCTGGACCAGATTTCAGCGACGATCACGCGCATGGACGAGGAAATGGAGCGTCTATGATCGTCCGGCGCGTCCCTCCCAAGGCAACACGGGCCGGCGGCTTCCGCCGGCTGGGGCAGTATGTCATCGCCCCTGTTGTGCCAGGCAGCGCGCCCGAGCCGGAAAGCGGTGTGGACGCGCTCGGCTCCTACATTGCCGATCAAGGCCGACACGCCGACCGCGTTGAGTGGACGCGGGTTACGAACTGCCAGGCGGCAACCGTCCGGGGTGCCATATCGGAGATCGATGCAACGCAAGCCCTGAATACCCGCTCAAAGGCCGACCCAAATTATCACCTGGTCATCGCGTTTCCGCCCGGCGAGACGCCGACGCGCGAGCAGATCGAGGATATCGAGGATACGCTGGTCCGGGGGCTCGGCCTCGGCGATCACCAGCGCATTTCCGCCCTACACAGTGACAAAGCGCATCTGCATCTGCATGTGGCGATCAATCTGATCCATCCGGAGACGTTCAAGGCCGCGAAGATTTTCCGCGACCACACGACGCTCGCCCAGTTGGCGGCGGGCCTTGAGGTGAAGCACGGCCTGGAACGGACAAGCCATGAAATTCCCAACGATAGGACCGGCCGGACACCAGAGGCCGCGAAAACCATGGAAACCCACACGGCTCAGGAGCCGTTCGTCGCCTGGGTCCGCCGTGTCGCCGGAGACGCGCTGATCGCGGCGGGCGCAGGTGACGGCGGATGGAAATCACTGCACGAAACTGCCGCCCGCTACGGGCTTGAAATCCGGCCGCGTGGCGCCGGGCTGGTCATAGGCAAGACTGGCGAACCAGCCCTGATGATGAAGGCCAGCGACCTCGACAGATCGCTGGCCTTCAAGCGCCTGGTGGATCGGTTTGGGGCGTTTGAGCCCGCCTCCGCCGACGTGCGCCGCATTGTGCCCGAGGCCGAATATGTGCGGACGGTTCCGCCCGAGAAACGGGAGGATCAAACGCTGTGGTCTCGCTATGCCGAGCAGCGCGATCGCGCCCTGCATGATCGCGGGCTGGCGATTGCTGACATTAACGCAGCGGATCGACGGTATCGCGACGCGGTATCAGCCCACTACGCTGCCAAGTTCGCCGAGATCAAACGCCTCAAATTGACCATGGGGATCGACCCCCGCATTCGATATGATGCCCTGAAAAGGGAGCAGGCCAGCGTGCTGCGCCGGCATCATGAGGCCACTACGGCGAAGCGGGAGACGACGCGGAGGGCGCACGTCATTCTGAGCTGGCCCGATTGGCTGCGGCGACAAGCAGAAATGGGCGAGGCCGCCGCGGTTAATGCTCTGCGGTCTATGGCGACGAAACAGGAGCGGTTCACCGATACGCTGGTCCGTAATCCTGCCAATGCCGCAAAGACCGTCACCGCGCTTGGCGTGAAGCCGAAAATGTCCCGGAATGGCGACGCCACTTATCGGTTGCCTGATGGTGGTGCCGTCGTGGACAAAAAGGACGGGCTTACCATGCCAAGCCTGTCACGCGCTGCTGCCATACTCGTCCTGGAAATGGCGCGCGATCGAGCCGAGGGGGCGCCGCTCGTGGTGGACGGCGATGCCGCACAAAAACGGGCCTTGCTCGATGCTGCCGTCCAGGGGCGGTTCGATGTTCGGTTCGCCGATGCTGCCATGGAAGCCGAGCGTGACCGCCGGGTTCGCGAGCTGGACGAGGAGCAGGGATACACCGAACCAGACCGGCGCCGGCAGACGTTGGCGATGTTCATCGCCAACCGCAACGCATGGCCGACGCCTGGCGATACGACCTTCTATCGTCCATTAGCTGAAACCGATGCCGGAGATGCAACCCTTGTAGCCACGGTTCGGCTACGAGGGGTTGATGTTGCAGTCTGGCGCCAGGGCGATGAGACCTTGGTTCAGGATATCAGTGGACAACCGGGCGCCATCGCTTATACGCTATTGCCCGGCGATCGGGCGGACATAGCGGCGATCCGTTCGGAAGAGCCTCATGGTCTGGACATCGAGACAGCTAAACCCGTCGAACGTGGCCGTGACACCGATATGGAGATTGATTGATGGCAATGTCTCGCAACACGAATCATCGCTTGAGAACAGCGAGTGCAGCGGCACTCGCTGTTCTCTTTACCGTCATCGCTTACGGTTTTTTTGCCAGTCATTGGATAGCCGGGGCGCTGGGCTATGTTCCCGCTCTCGGACGGCCGTTAACCGGCCATCTCTACCCGCCCTTTGCGTGGATTGTATGGTCCTTCAAATATTATCAAGCGGACCCGCCTGTTTTCGCTCACGCTTATTGGATTTTTGTCGTCATAACCGTTTTTGTGCTCGGAATTGCTGTGATTACCCTCGGTCTCACGACCCGTAAATTAAAAGTCGTTCCAAATGTTCACGGCTCGGCGCGGTTCATGGAAACGACGGAAGAAATTCGCGACGCTGGGCTTCTACCTGACACCGGCGTCCTATTGGCCGTTTGGGAAGAAAAAAAGGGTAAATTCATCCCAACAGTAGAAACGCATTACATCCGGCACGCGCAGATCGAACATATTCAACTGTTCGGGCCTCCCGGCTCCGGGAAAGGCGCTGCATTCGTCTATAATGCGATCAATACCTGGGATTCGTCCATGGTTGTGCTCGATCGCAAGGGTGATCTTCATACGATGGCGAGTGGTTCCTTGAAAAAACGAGGATACCGGGTTCTGCGCTGGTCGCCGCTTGAGCAGAACACGATCGGGATAAATATCATCGACACAATACGAGTTGGAACACCATACGAAACCGGCGACACAGTAAATTTCGCAAAGTCTTTTATCCCGCCAAATACAAAAAGTGACAATTCATTTTTTTCAGAAGCAGCAGCCGATTTAGTG
This sequence comes from Acidiphilium acidophilum, assembly GCF_033842475.1. Classification (NCBI taxonomy): domain Bacteria; kingdom Pseudomonadati; phylum Pseudomonadota; class Alphaproteobacteria; order Acetobacterales; family Acidocellaceae; genus Acidiphilium; species Acidiphilium acidophilum. The sequence goes on from NZ_JAWXYB010000006.1 coordinate 25,599, forward strand.
GCCGGCGTGGTTCTTTATACAATTTACAAGATAAGAAAAGAAAAGAATAGACAAGCGACATTGGCTGATGTGGTTGACTTGTTCGGTTCGGCGACGACTACCACGGCGGATTTATATAAAGCGATGAACGACAACAAACTTGGTCCTAATAACGAACCGCACAAGTGGATTGCCGACAAAGGGGCAATGGCGATCAAGGGTGCCAAGTCCGAACGAACGGACGCCAACATTTTTCAAACAGCATATCAAAAATTGTCACCGGCCACTGACCCACTCGTGCAGGCGGCGACCGCCAACAGCCATTTTCAACTCGATGATCTGATGAATGGACCTAAAAAGATTGCATTGTTCCTGATATTGCCGCCGAGTGAAGCTAATTTGGCTCGGTTGAGTAGCCTATTTACAACAATATTATCCATGATGGTCGATATTCCGACGCGAAAAACAATCAACCCAAAGGCCGGGAAAACAGAAATTCCCCATGACCGGCCTTTAATGCTACTGCTCGACGAAATCGGGAATGTCGGCCGAATAGACGCCTTACCAAATGCGCTAACCCAACTTAGACAATATGGTGTTAAGGTAATCGGAATCTGGCAAACTATCACCCAAATCAATAAACTATATGGCGAAGATAACCCGATAATGGGCGCAAGCGAAATTCAAATGAGCTTTGCGCCTAATGATGAAGATACTGCGAAATGGTTATCTTGGCGGCTTGGTACCGCCACACTCGAAATCGACAATATTCAGTTGAGCGGCCATCGTTTTGGAATGGGTATGCACCAAGCAAATGAGGGCATTCAATATATCAAGCGACCGCTGATGACAGACGACGAGACCATGCGGCTGCCTGGCCCAAAGAAAGACAAGAACAACATGATCACGTCACCGGGCGAAATTCTTATTATGAAGCGGGGTCTTGATAATATAAGAGCGCAGCAGGCCCTATGGTGGGATATCAAGGAGATCTCCGACAACGCGCAAATCGAGCCGGTCCACACCGCCGATTCCGACGCCACGGATCTGCCATCTGAACAGCAGGATACCGGCGCGAGCAGCGGTCCCGGATATGTTGCACCGGTCGCAAGTGGGCGTCGCCGCTTCCCAACACAGCCGGGACCAAAAACGGCGTGAACGCGCGCCGGACAGGCATCATCACCCTCCTTCTTGGAGCTGGCATCATCGCGATAGCCAGCGCCAAGCCTGTCATGCTCAATACCACCAGCTCGGAGCCTGAGGGCCTTTATGTTGTGGTTGAAAGGCAACCAGCTCGGGTTACACGCGGCGTTTATGTTTCAGCGTGCCCGCCGATGTCTGCCGTCATCCATCTTGGCGTCATCCGCCATTATCTCGCCGCTGGCACATGCCCTGACGGGACGGTGCCAGTGCTCAAACAGGTTGAAGCCGTCGCCGGTGATCGCATCGAATTTTCCGCGGCAGGCTTTGTGGTAGATGGACGGCTTTTACCGAATACTGCCCCGGTCGGCCGCGACCCTCACGGGCGGCCTTTGCCGCATTACCCTTTTGGCACTTACACTGTAGCACCTAACCAGGTGTGGTTGCTCTCGACATTCTCTCCCTTGAGTTTTGATGGCCGTTACTTTGGACCGATCCCGGCGGCCGATATCCAGGCCATCGTGCGGCCACTTTGGACAGAACAATGATCGCAGCTTATGCCACTTGCGCCCCCTTTATCGCCCCCCCAACCTTGGCGGCTGTTATTCAGGTGGAGAGTGGTGGTGATCCGCTCGCTCTCAATGTGAACGGTATCGGTCGATTTAAGCCGACTTCGCGCGCCGACGCCGAAGCGATTGCAAAGCATTTCATCTCCCGTGGCCGGCGCGTCGATATCGGACTCATGCAGGTCGATAGCACCAATCTTGCGGGCATGGGCTATTCGGTCAACGCCATGCTTGACCCCTGCACGAATATCCAGGCTGGCGCGAAAATTTTATCCGAGGACTATCAAACCGCCCTCAGCGCAGGTCAGCACGGACAGCAGGCATTGGCCGCGGCCTTGTCCGCCTACAACACCGGCAGCCTCACGGCAGGCTTCCAGAACGGATATGTCGCCCGATACCATCTGACGGTCCGCCTGCCTGTCATACCGGCGGCAGCGCCGATGACCGTCTATCAAAACGCCAGTGTCGCGCCTCACCCCTCCCCGGCTTCTACCGTCAAAGCCGGACCTACCGCAGCACCACCCATGACGGTCTATCGAAAGGACGATTCATGAACCCGCCGCGCCAGATCCGTTCAACCGACCCCGCCGACATCATGCGGCCGGGATTTGTGGTCGAGATCGATCACGATCTTGCTGATGAACTCGGTGCCTTTGTCGAGGACGCCATCTCCCTTGAGGACGCTATCGAGTCCGATATTGATGTGGAGGAACCCGCCAATGGCTAGTAATGACTATGCTCAAAAAGTCGCTGCGGTCCTCATCGAACAACTGAAACAAGGGACCGCGCCATGGACTAAGCCCTGGCAACCAGGCGCAGATCGCAGCCTGCCCTACAATGGTTCTACAGGCGTTCCCTATAAGGGTGCAAACTCGCTCTACCTGTATGCCGTAGGGCAACTACGCGGCTATGACGACAATCGCTGGATGACCTATGTGCAGGCGGAAAAACTTGGCGCTCAGGTCCGCCGTGGTGAGACCAGCACGCAAATCCAGTTTTGGCAGTGGTCGAGCCGCGTTGCGATGACCGATGATGCCGGGCAGCCACTCAAGAACGATAAGGGCGAGCCGCTTTACCAAATCATCCAGCACGACAAACCCCTTATTCGCGCTGCCAATGTTTTTAACGCCGCTCAGATCGATGGTTTGCCACCCGCCGAGGTAAGGCCCGTGCCGCCCATTGAGGAACGCCACGAGCGCGCAGCACGATTGCTTGAGGCATCACAGGCCATCATCCGCGAAGTGTCCGGCGACCGCGCCTATTACAGCCTCACGACCGACGAAATCACGATCCCTGATCGTCGGCAGTTCGTGGCACCGGACGGCACCGCGGCCCTGGACGGATTTTTTGCAACCGCCCTGCACGAGCTGGGGCATTGGACCGGCCATCCCGATCGCTTGAATCGCGATATGGCACATCCGTTTGGCTCTGAGGCTTATGCCCGCGAAGAACTGCGGGCGGAAATCGCGAGCCTGATGTTAGGTGAAGAACTCGGTATCGGTCACGATCCAGGGCAGCACGCAGCTTATGTCGGCTCTTGGATCAAGGCGCTTGAAAACGATCCGCAGGAGATTTTTCGCGCGTCCACGGCTGCACAAAACATCATGAATTATGTTCTCGGCTTCGAGAAGGCGCGCGAGATCACGACTGATGAAGCGGTCGAAGCGGAGACGACAAAGCCAGTGCGCAGCACCGCGCGCCAGCCTGACCTTCTTGAGCAGCAGGAGACAGAAATGGCAAACAACAAGCGCCGGTATCTCGCCGTTCCCTATGCCGAGAAGAACCAAGCCCGCGAGCTGGGCGCACGTTGGGACAAAACAGCCAAGGCGTGGTGGATCGGCGCATCTGTTGATCCCGCGCCATTCTCACGCTGGATAGAAGGCGCCAGCAGCATCACCACGGCGGCGACAGCAGACCCGCAGACGGCTTTCGCCGACGCCTTGCGGGCCGCAGGGCTCAAGCTGCCAGGAGCACCCGTGATGGACGGCACGATCCACCGCGTCGCCGTAGACGGAGATCACGGCGCGCAGCGTAGCGGCGCCTATGTCGGCTATCTCGATGGCCGACCGGCTGGGGTGATCCAAAACTTCAAGACCGGCGCAAAAATCAACTGGAAATCCGACCTTGATGCGCCGATGGATAAGGATGCGGCCGCGAGGCTTGCCGTCGAAGCCGCGCAGCGCCGCCAAGAGCGAGACCAGGCCCTCCGCGTCGAACAAGCCGAAGCCGCGAACAAGGCTGTGGCACAGCTCCGGGATGCCCAGGCCGTCACCGAGCACGAATATCTCTCCCGTAAAGGGATTGATGCCAATGGCGTGAAGCAGGACGCGATCGGACGCCTCATGGTTCCCATTGCCGACTATGAGGGCAAGATTGCCTCGCTACAGACGATCGACGCCGACGGCACCAAAGGCTTCATGAAGGGGGGTAAAATCGCCGGCGGCCAATTCATGATCGGCGACAACGATCCGACCAAGCCGCTCTACATCGCCGAGGGCTTCGCCACCGGAGCGACCATCCACCAGATGACCGGAGAAGCCGTCTCCGTCGCGTTCAATGCCAGCAACCTCTTGCCGGTTGCCGAAGCGGCCAGAGAGAAATGGCCGGAACGGACGATCATAATCGTCGGAGACAATGACGAGGCATTGACCCGCAAGACCTTCCCTGATGGGAGACCCATGCCAAACATTGGCGTTGAGAAGGCCGAGGCCGCTGGTCGAGCGATTGGCGCGGCCGTCGTCATTCCACCGGCCGGGCCGGGCGGTCAGTCCGCTGATTGGAATGACCATCGGCAAACCGTCGGCCAAGACCAAGCAATGCGGGATTTCAAGGAACGCCAGACAATAGCAATGATCGAGTTGAGGGTTGACCGAGAGATCGAACGTGAATCCGAAATGGCAGCACTAGGACGCAATCCAGATGATGCGACCCGCGACACGACACGGGATCTTGTGCAGGCATATGCTTCCGGCATTCTCTCTGACCGTGCCGACGCCGCCGGAGAACGTAGCGATCTTGACATTAAATATGAAACGCTAGCGCAAGAACGCGAGGAACGGTTTCAGCAGGATATCCTTATGGTGCCGGCAAGAGTGGCAGAGATCACAAAAACACTTACTGAGACACATGCGGATGATCCCTATTGGTCCACCGCGCGCATAGAAGCCGAAGCCACACGGCTGGCAGGTTTGGAGCCCCGCACAAACTTCATGAGATCATGGAAGGCCGAACAGCAGATGCGCATGGAAGAGGACAGGGACTATCGCCGCGACTTTAACCGCACCGCCGAAGAAGAGCGCCGAGGCGCGCAAGAGGATTATGTGGATTCGACGAGCGGAGATGAACTAGAAATGTGATCCCGTCGGCCAACCGCAAACCGGGAGCAGTCGGCTGGCGGCGTCTTACACACCAAATCGATTAGATAATTGTTGGATGGATAACGACGATCTTTTGCCGGTTTATTCTCGGTGAGAATGACGGTTTTCCTTGTGTTTCCAGGTTCGTTATGGCATTATGTCTTTACGGCATTTTGCCTTTTCGGCATTTCTTTTGGGTGGAGGATTGATGTGTCATGCGTGGCAAGAAGAAGATACTGGATGAGTTTGTGCTGTTCACCCTGGTCGAGCCGGTTTTCACGGTGCTGCTGGGGCTGGTCGGGGTCATCATCGCCATCGTGAGGTTGTCCTGGACGGTGCTGCTGGGCTTCCTGTTGATCGGCTGGATCAGTGAAACGATCCTAGCTCTGATCGCATGGAACGAGCGGGGTTTGATCTTCTGGTTCTATTTCGGCGGAGTTTTCCTGGCTGGGCTCATCGCCAAGCGAATTGCCACCTTCCCGGTGAAGAAGGCGACCGAGTGGTTCCTGGCGGGTGGTTTCTCCCGGCGGCAGCGTGATGTGCCCTTTGCCGACGTGCCAGCCGATCGTCCGGTCATCCAGTTTGCTACAGGCCCGAAGGCGTAGGATGCGCTATCGCTATCGACACCGCCAGCATCTACTCGTCCTCGCCGTGCTGCTATTCGGCTTATATGTCCTACAACATCCCTGGATTGTTCAGGAGATTAAATCCAGCCTGGCAGACGGCCAGTTGCCCGCGATGGGTTTTAGCGGCGGTCCGGTCTTTGCTTCGATCGAAGCGCCGAACGGTGCGGTTTCCGGGCTGCCTAACCCTTCTCTGACGCCGGGGGCACTCAATAATGCCGTTACACCAAACGACCTCTACAGCACGGTTTGCCGGCGCGGGTGGACCCGCACGATCAGACCACCGGAAGATTATACCGAGCGGTTAAAGCGCGAGCAGATCCGGCAATATGGCTATCCTGATCGGCGCTTGGGCGCATATGAAGAAGATCACCTGATCAGCCTCGAACTCGGCGGCTCACCAACGTCGCCAGAAAATCTATGGCCCGAACCGCACCAAGCCGAAGGCGGGTGGGGAAGTTACGCCAAAGATAGGCTTGAAAATCGCCTCAATCACCTGGTTTGTGACCACCAGATTTCACTCTCGGCCGCGCAAACGATGATCGCCACGAACTGGATCGCCGCCTATCAGCGATATATCGGCCCCACGCCTGATAATCGACCATCCTACTGAATCCCCCTCTCTTGGCGTCACTCTCAGCCGGCACAGCGTGCCGGCGTTTTTTTGTCTTTGGCTTTACGCTACAATGAGCTGCCAGCCGCGCGACCGCCGGAGGCTCCACCAGGCAGGGTATGATGGCGATCCGAGGGCAGATAGCAGACAAACGCCGAAAGCCACGGGCAACCCCGGAGCGGGCCGTGTTTGGCACCAATTTCAAGAAGGCGCGGGAAAAGCTCGGAATCAGCCAGCGTGAGGCAGCGCGGCGCTTGAAGGTCAATCAGCCGTTCATTAGCGCGGCCGAGACTGGCGCGGCTAATCTCACCATCGAGAGGATGGCATTGCTGGCTCGATTTGTGGGGATGCCGCTCTTTGAGCTGTTGCGGCCGACAGCAATAGACGAGGGGATCGGCGACAATCCCCCCGGCGATGGCGCTGATGGCGCCGACGCCGGGGGGGAAGTAAATTAGAATCGGTAGGCGACGCCGAATGTGACCACCGGCCACCAGTTCAAGAAATTCAGCTTCGAGTTTACGGAACGCTGGGCAGCGGCGACATCGGCCGCGAGCTGGGGGTTGCTGGCCGCGCCGGTTGCACTCAGGCGCACTTGCGGGTTGCCTTCATACATTGCCCCGGCATTGGCCAGGAACGTCCAGCGGCCGCCATCGAAAGGGTTGCCCCAGCCCACACCAACATAGGGTGCAACCTGGCTGAAATGCGTCTTACCGCTCATCGAGCCAACCTGCGAGGCGGTATAGCGATTGCCGTTGATCGTGTAGATCCCGCCCGCATCCGGGGTTGCCGTCGCCGACACCTGGTTTTGATTGATATAGACGCCGGCATTGAGCGAGAAATTACCGTGGAACGGATACCAGGCCAGAACGATAGGAATCGCGCCAAGACGAAGGTGCGAACTGAAATTCGCATTGTCGGCCGTAAAATGGAAATTATGCCCAAACCTGGACAGGCCGATATTGAGGTTCAGCGTGTGCGGAACGAGCTGGGTTGAAATTCCCCCGCCGATCCCTTCCGTGCCGACGCCGAGGTTTACCGCCACGGGCGGCATCGTGACAGCGGCATGGGCGAGCCCAGGGCCAGCGAGGGCCGTGGATAGAGCGAGAATGGAAAGCGCCTTCTTCATGAAACATCTCCTGTTGCGAGCGGTGAAACCGCATTCAGGAATAGCACTTCATGATGATACTCTCAAGCCTATCATTTTAGATTATTCCAGACCATACGGGCGTATTTCGTGTTCCATTTCGGCGTATGCGAGTTGTAGTCACCGACATGCTGCCAGTATTGCACAGGATCGTGCGGGTCTGCCCCCGTCATCGCCTGCGCCAGAATCCATGCCCCCAACGACACGTTCAGACAGCCGTTATTGATCACCATGGAGCGCGTAATTCCCGACCGCGCCAAAGTGGGCAGCCAGGTCGAATTGATCTGTGCTGGCCCCATGTCGTAGCTGCCATTGGAGTTGCGATGGATTTGACCGACCGTGCCGCCTTCGGTGCGCAACACAGCGGAAAACAAGGCGACCGGCAGGTGGTAGAACCGCGCCGCGCCTTCTATACAGGCCGGCGTCACCGCGTCAGGCCGGTCGATCGCTTGAGCACTGGCGGGCAGCACCGGCGAGGGCGGCGCGGAAGGTGCTGGCGCCTTTAGACCTGATTGCATTTGGTCGAACGCCATGATCCATGCGCCGGCTTCGATGTTTGTGCAGCGATCATGAATGACCTTGTTTGGCGTGAATCCAACCCGGCCAAGAATGGCGAGCCAGGCCGCCGGGATGTGCATCGGACCGACCCCGCCCGCGCTGGCAGGGCGTGATATCACCGCCTCGATCGCAGGCACGGTGACACCATAATGCGATGCGGCGACCCCGGCACACGACAGAGCCATCGGTTATGCCGCCACTTTCTGAAAGATGACCGAGTGTGATGGTGTTCTCGATCGGGACCGGCGATGCGGAACAAACCCATATTCGGCAAATAACCATGTCAGATTGCGGAAGTTGAACCATTGCAAATGCTCCGGCGGGCAGATATCCCCCCATTGCGCGAGATCGGCCGGCACGGCCGGGTGGCCTGCATCCGGTGCTGATATATAGGCGAAGCCATTAGGACTAACACAATCGCGAAGAGTCATCATGAACTCGCGCGGATCAAGAACGTGTTCGAGCACTTCTGACGAGAACACGAAATCGAACTGCTCACCTCGCCTGGCGAACTCTGAGAGAGGTTCGGCGTAAAAGCGATGCCGAGGGAAGGCCCGCTTCGCATAGGCAATGCTATTTTCCGAGATATCGACGCCGACCGCCTCGCGCGCGAAACGCCCAAGTGCATCGACCATGAAGCCGCCGCCACACCCGAGATCGAGCACCCGGCGCCCAGCGGCGTAAGGAATGAACAAGAGACTTTGCCAGAAGCCGCGCCATTTCCGGTCAAAGGCTTTGGGGTAAAAGGTCTCGTTCGCCCCGCGATAATTCTGCGCATAGTGATCGATCACCACGGATTCCGGCGGGCGCGGAGCCACGAATAAGAACTCACAGCGTTGGCAACGCCGCACCGGAAACCCGTCTTTTTCAAGCGCAAGGCTGGTCGTTTCACGACAGACTTCGCACGCCAAAACATAGTCAAGCATATCAGCATTCATTAGTGTATTACCTTGTTACCATGAGTGAGCAGGACATATTTGAGCCAACAACATCGAAATAGTCACCAGCGGGAACTACGGCGGAAGCAGAAGGAATGCCTACAAAATTGGCGTCACTACCGCCTTCTTGGACCTGCCCGTTACTATTAGAAATTTGTTGTCCGGCTGAGTTGCGAACGATAATTGTCACGTTCTCGACGTATCCCGACGAGTATGGCGTCGCGTTGCAATTGGACGCCAAGAACATCGGCCCTGATCCGGTATTTTGATACCAGGTGCCGTTGCCTACGCCCATCTGGTAAGACTGTGTGAAACCTGTGCCACCCGCTGCCTGCCAGGTTCCATTCACACACGCCATGAGTTGTCCGGTGCCATTGGCATTTGCTGCGATTTCACCGTTCGGACTACAGCCGGCGCCGGCATTTGCCTGACCAAATGCCGTCCCTAATTGCAAGCGCGCACCTACGGTGAATGTGTCGGTTACACCGGCATAACCATTATTATACGCATAAAAGGATTGAGCACCGGCCGGTGTGTTGACACTCACGTTACCGTCAGTAGCAATAGAGGCGTCATTATTGGAGCCATTATCCGGCACGTTCATGGTCGCGTAGGCACCGGCGCTATTTCCCACAGTAACATGCGACTGGTTGTTGTCTGATTCTATGATGGATTCGACCGCATTATTCGGACTGACTGTTTGAACAAGCCCACCCGCCCCGGCTTGGCCCGATAAATCGGCCAGAATGCTTCCATTCGAGCCAGACCCCACGCTGCCGTTCGCGTATAGATCCCATGTATGAACTCCGCCGGCCCAGCCCGCTGGATACCCAGAAGCAGCGGGCTCGCCCAATGCGCCGATCCGGCCGTTCGCTTGGATATTATTGGCGTTGTCAACGTCGTTGTTTCCCATATTCAACGCGGTCTGCATCGTGTTCAGTTGCGGCTGGCCCGGCACTGCCACCCGATAGAGGTAGTCATTTTCAAGGTTGCCATTGTTGAACGCCAAAAGGGCAGCAAGGTGCCCTGGACCGGGATTGGTATAACCGTTCAGCGCCACGCTCCAATGCCCATACGCGCCTTGCGCGGCCGCCGCCGACAGCGATCCGTATTGACCGTTGTAGGGCACAAAGCCGCCTTCCTGGCCGGTTTGCGTGGCGATGGCGGGCGCCTGCTTTTCCGGGATTGTCGCCCCACCCGTTGATAGCACGAGGGCTTGGAGTTGACCCGGCGAAGGCTGCAAAACCTGCACAACCCATGTCTGGCCGAAAGGATTTGTTGGAGAGATCGAGGGCGGCAGATAGCCGGTGCTTTCCAGCATGGGAACGGTGATCGTCGCCGGCGAGCTGGCGGTGCTGTTCGCCTCGACCGCAGCATAATTCGCTTGGATATAGGCTTGCGCGGCGGTTGAAATTTGCCGCATCTGTCCGGCAGTTGCGGCGGACTGGACGTTGTGCAGGGCGGTTTCCTGGTAAACGATGATCGGCCGAACGGCGAGCAAGCCGATCAATACCGCAAACAGCGCGCCTAATATCGGTCCCATGTCAGCCTCCTAGCTGCACAACTGAAATCATATCACCAGCAGGGATGCCGCCCGGCAGTGACCCCATCGTTCCATCGGCAGGGGTTTCCCAAACAGCGCCCTCCGCCCGGCCGATCGAAAGATCGCCGCCAAACTGCATTACCGTAGCCGCGACAGCCCCGTTCGGGGCTGGCGACCAAGTGTAAACAACACGAGAGCCGTTCGGGCCGGGCGTTATCAAATTGCCGATGCCGGTGGGTAAATTGCTTAATGTCACACCCGGCGGCAGGGTCAGCAATTGCGGCGAGACGTTCGTGTTGCCACCCGCTCCAACGCCTGCATTCGCCTCAGCATAAGCGAGAACCGCATTTCTATAGATCATGAAGTCTTGACCTGTTGCCAATGCCGCAGGCTGCGGGGCGGCCGCCGGCGGGTTCGGCGCCAGGCCGCGATCGATGGCACCGATTCCGATAAACGACATCACAATGACCACCGATAATATGGCCCACATCATGGCGAACCGCCTCCCAAAAATAGCCTTCTCTGCCGTTCGATTTCGCTTCCGAGCTGGTCGAAATTGCCCGACCGAATGGCCGAGCGCACCTGGTCGCGCGTGCCATCAACAACCAGCAGCGGCGAGACCGTCAGGAGACGATCAGGCGGTGATGACTGGCCGGGCAGGCCAGGCGGCAACGGCACGCCCGGCATGAGACGCGGGTTGCGTAGCGTCAGATGAAATACCGCCGTGAGCGCGTGCGCCAGCGCATCATTCTGATCGCCGGTCGAACGTGCGAACCGCAGCAAGCCAGTCGGTAGGTCCGGCCCATGAAATGTCGTGACGACCGGATGCCCCGACGTGCTCAGGTTTAGAACCTCACGCGCCGCCACATCCGTCTTGACCTCGCCACAGAATAATAAATTGGCCGCGCTGCGCAGCATTCCGCGCAAGGCCGGTCCCATGTCATCGTCCGATTCAACCTCGGTCTGATAGACGATCCCTTTGCCATGGCGGCCTTCCAGATCCATCTCGATCGGCGCTTCGACGGTCATGGCGACACCGCCGTGACGCGAGATATATTCCACCGTGAAGCTCGATGCCGCCGTGGTCTTGCCGGCGGCCATCGAGCCGATGAACAGGATCAGCCCGTTGCGAACCGGGCGGCTTAATAGCCGGTCAACGACCGCGGCGGGTATCCCCAGCTCAATCATTGGTTTCGGCGTGCCGGTAAACCGCCGGCAAACGAATAGCGGTTCGATATGCGCCGTCGTCAACGGCTTCACGCGCAGCCGCTCACGACGGGACGTTCCCCACTCGATGCTAAATGATTGCGTGGTCGAACGCGCGAGCAGGTCTCGCCGCAGCCCATCGATCTCTGAAAATAGTGCCTCTGGCACAAACTCCATCTCACGCGCATCCGGCGTCGCCTTAAGCCAAGACGACGCCGGATCGGCCCCTACGAACAAATCCGAAAACGGAAGATCCAGAAGCTCCACCGCGGCCCCAGTTACGACGTAAACGTGAATTGAATCTGATTGTTGCTTCCCGCCGAGCATTGGGTCGCCACAGTGCCCGGATCGACAGGCGCGGAATCTGCCGTGCCGTTGATCGAAATGCTCTTATACGATGAAACCGCCGTCGCCAGCTTGTTGCACGCCGACTGCGGGATGCCCGCGAGGATAATATCGAACTCGCCGGGGTTGGCGTCCGGCTGCACGGTGACAGCACCGGCCCAGGGGTCCAACAACGTGTTCCCGCTGACCATGCTATCAGGCGCCGCTTTCGCTGAAATCACCACCGTATCACTCAGCGACGCCGTGCTGGCCGTGCCGCCATAAAGCTGCGCGACATTGGATTGCAGCGTGGTTACATCGGCCGCTGCGGTCGAGACCTTGTTGCTGGATAGTGCCTCATACAACACCACCACCACAGCAACGATCGCCAATAAGCCAAGCAAATATTTGAACAGGGTTCCAAGAATTTCCGACATGGGCTTTTACTCTCCTTATGACAGACCGGGGACATTCCCGATTTGGACAGACAAACTATTGATCCCGAGCAACACGATGAGCATCAGCGCATACATCGCGATATCGAAGGCAAAGCCGAGCGCCCGCACGCGCGCTTTCGTGATCCATTCCAGCTCATCGGCCCACTGGACGGCGCGGCGCATGATCCGCTCGGGGAAATCATCGAAATCGGACATCGAGCCGATATCATCAATCAATTCCGGGTTCGGAAACCCAAACCCAGCACTTTCCAGGGCCGGTGCAAGGCCCTGTCCGTTCAGCATCCGCCGCCTCACAGCGATAAGGCGTTGCCGGAGCCATGGCGTCGCGAAGCGCGCCTGGTCATCCAGGACGCGCGTATCGCTCATGCCCGCGCGCAGCATCGAGGCAAAGGTCAACAGCCAGACATAACCCTGAATGTCCCGGTAGAAATTGAACGGGAAGAACCGCTCGACGGTCACACGCTGCGCGCCGGTCCAACGTGGCAATGCCCATGTTGTCCACCCTGCCCCTCCCACCAGAAGAAGAACCGGAATCAGCATCCAGGGGCCGGTCGCAAAATTGCCGAGCGTGTAGAGCAGCGCGCCGGCCCCATGCACGGCATCCGCCGGCACCGTCCTGGCAATGCTCGGAAGAAAGAACGTGCCGATCGCCCACAACATGCCGTAAATCGCAAACAGATAGACCAGCGGCGTCGTGAATGCGCTAACCATGGTTCGGCGCACATTGGCGATCCTGGCCTTGGACTCCACCAGAAGGTCGAAGGCTTGCTCGATCCGGCCTGCGGTTTCACCGCCGGCAATCGTCAACGCCTCATCCATCGGCACCCAGCGGCGCAACGCGACGGACAATTGCCCGCCGTCCCGCATCCGCCGAATCACATCCTCGACCACCGCCACACAGCTCTTGCGCTTCTGCCGTTTCAGGCGCCGCACGAACGTCTCAAGCGCCGCAATCTCACCAATATGATTGCCGACCTGCACGGACATATGCCGATAAAGTGCCGAGCGCACCGACCATGAAAACGCCAGCCGGTTCAACCGTGCTTCAAACGCGCTGCCTTTGACCTTGAACCCACTTCTTGGTGTCAACCGATCAATCAGCGCCCGCGCGCGTCTCATTGCGAGATTCATTCATCGACCCTTTCCGCAGGCACAACCACATCGACATAACGGCCGACATCGGATTGAGCAACCTGATGTCTGGAAAATAGGGCGAGCGGGGGTCAGGCATCCTGGTAGTCCCACTTGATGTAGCCCTTGGTGTCGGCGGCCCATTTTTCATCGATTTCGACGAGGACGGCGCTGACGAGGCGTTCGAGGGAGGCTTCGTTGGGGAAGACCCTGATTTTGGTGGTGCGGCGTTTGAGTTCCTGCTGGATGCCGCGTTCCATGGGGTTGGAAGTGCGAAGCCGGCGCTGGTGGGGTTCTGGCAGTGTGAAGACGGTGAGGCCTTCGGGGATATTTCGTTCGAGCCAATCGGCGAGCTTTGGTGCGGTGTCGCGATAGGCATTGACGAGGGTTGTGAGAGCGATCTGGGCAGCGGCGAGGGAATTTGCGTTCCAGACGGTCCGGAGTTCTGCGCCGATGCGTTTGCGGATGGCGTGGTTGGGGGCGTGGTGGATGGCGTTTTGGGCGAGGTGGAACTGGCATCGTTGCCAGTGTGCGGCGCCGAAGACGGCGCGGCGTGCGGCGTGCAATCCGGCATGGTCATCGGAGACGATGAATTCGACGCCTCGCAGGCCACGCTGATGGAGGCTTTCGAGGAAGGCACGCCAATGGACTTCGGCCTCGGAAAGGGCGACCGAGACGCCGAGGACACGGCGGCGTTCATCGGGTCCGATGCCGATGGCCGAGAGCACGGCGGCATCGCGGACGACGCCATTATCGCGCATTTTTTCATATCTGGCGTCGAGGATGAGGTAGCGGATCTCGGCGAGGGGTCGGGTGCGCCAGGCGGCGAGTTCGTCATCGAGCAGCTTGCTGGCGCGGCTGACCTGAGCGGAGGAGAGGCTTTCGATGCCGAATTCGCGCATGACGGCCTCGACGTCGCGGGTGGAGACGCCTTTGATGTACATTTCGGCGACGGCGACCATGACGGCGCGGACCGAGCGTCGGCCGCGTTCGAGGGACTGTGGGTAGAAGGGTTCGCCCACGTGACCGGCGGTTTTGGGGACATCGACGGTGATCGACCCGGCCGGGGTATCGATCCGCTTGGGCTTGTAGCCATTGGCGTAACCCTGACGATCGGGGTTGCGCTCGTAGTGACTGGCGTGGAGGAAGCGTTCGCGCTCGATCTGCATGGCGAGTTCGAAGGTCCTGGCAAATACCGTGGCGATATCGCCTGCGCCGTTTTCGATCAGATGTTCCAAAAGTGCCTCGATAATCGTATCCTTTTTGGCGTCCATTCATCGGTCTCCATGTTGGTGTGAACAACTGCATGGAATACCAGAATGAACAGCCCTTGCCGGGGCATGCCCCGGCAAGGGCACCAACTCCCAACCCAAAATGAATTTCCAGACGTCAGGTTACACCACCCGACATCGCGGGGATCGATCCGACCGGCCATCACGCCGTCCATCGCGGTATGCAATACCGACCAGTCTGCATCGGCACGTTTGCGATAATTCCGGCGCGCGGTGTCCGCCCCATGATCAACGAAATCCCGCATCAGATCGGCATCTGTGACGATCACCTCGGCGATGGCAATTCGCCGGCTGATGCCGTCATGATGACAGGCCGCACATCCCGCGCCACGCAACTTGACGCGGGAAAGGTCCCCATATTGCGGCCAGGCCGTCGCGTAGGTATCGAGAGCCGCACTCAGTCTCGGCCAGAGCGCATCGCTTCCGGCCGCCGACAACGGCACCGCGCAATGCGGGCAAAGCTGCGGGACAAGCCGCTGATTAACGATCCCCCGGATCATCTTGCTGTTGCAGAACATCTGACGCGGCAACCGGGCTGCATCCATGATTTCGATGCGGTCCGGCACCGAGAACGGATCTTCCGTATGAATTGTGCTGACCACCTTGTGGCCGGTCAGCGATGCCTCGAAAGCCGTCAGTGCCACGCCAGCCGAGCGGATTTCGCCGAGGAAAATCCAGTCAGGGTCCATACGCAGCGAATGGCGCAGATAATCGCCGAAAGCATCGCCTTCATCGTCACCCACGCCATCACCCGTGATCGAAAGCTGGACGGCCCAGGGCATCGGATATTCTACTGGCTTTTCGATCGAGACCAGTCGCAGCATCGGCGACAGCCGTGCCGATTCCCGGAGAAGCTCGTAGATCGACGTGGTTTTGCCCGAGCCAGTTGGCCCGGTGAACAGGACAATGCCGCTCGATCCCTCGATCAGATAGCGCAGCTTGTCGGCCTGCTTGGCCAGATACCCCATTTCTTCCAGCCGGAGAGTGCCGTCCGGACGACGCGGGTAATCCAGGATGGTCCGGCCACCGCCCTGCTTCCGGGCCGCGGCCGTATCCATGTATTGCAAACGAAGGACCATGAACCCGCCACCTGTCTCGACCGGATGCGCGGGACCGCGCACGATGCGAACCGATGACAGGCCATATTCCTGCACGATCGGCCCGCTGATCTGCGCGTTTTGCGTCTCTAGCGGGGTGAAGCTCGCATCCTTCACGACCGCGATCCCCTGGTAAAACGCGCGGATGATCGCCTCGCCTTCCTCTTGCGTCAGGCGCTCCGCGACGCGCAGCTCGCCCTTCACCCGAAACTGAACCTCAGTGTGCGAACCCCGCAGCAGGATATGAATGTCGGAGGCCGTGTAATTTGCACCGCGCGCCAGGATGTTCATGGCGGCTTCGCGGTTTTCGAGCGCAGCGTCATTACCGGATGTTGCTGTCCTAACAATCGGACGCAGCCCGTTGCGCCGCCACTCCACAATCTCATCGAGATCAAGGGAGACCACATCGAATTTCACGCCACGCTGACGGCAGCGGTCCAGCCAGGTCAGCAGCAGAGGGTCCGCTTTGCGGCGGGGCTCGACATAGAGTTTTTGCGTCGCGTGATCGATCGCGATAAATTCGCTCAAATGCTCCGGCAGCGCCGGCAGATCACGACCAATACGAGCATCACCGTCCATAAATCATCCCCTGAATCGACCAGCCATCTTTTGTTTGTTTCAAAAAGGTCAGCCTCAATCCCGGTATCCCGTTGAACCCTATCCCGAACGGTGCCACCGGCAGGGTGAACGCCACGGATTGCGCCGGGATTGGCGGTGGTTTCGTGGTGTCTGTTGAGCCTGGCAGATGAGGGGGCGCAGGCGGCGCAGAGATGCGCGCTTGCACCCCGAGCGGTTGCAGCAGCGCGTAGAGTGCGTTGTCGGCAGCAGCCAAGCCCTGCGCGTTATCAGCTCCATGGGGCAATGCAGGCCAAGAAATCGATTGAACCACACTATTACCATCGCCCGATAAGGCACCGGGTGGCCGCTGGGATACTGTGGCACCCGTGTCCCGCTTCCAGGTCACGGTTGCACTGGTGCCGCCGCAGGTAATTCCCGCATTGACCCAGCCATCATCCGACACATCCACCGGGCCAATCGCGGCCGCGCAGGCCGCAAGCCACTGGTCGGGCGCCGGAGAACTCAGCAATGGTGAAATGGCTTTCTGTTCCGCGAGGATACGCGCCCGCTCAGCTGCGAGCGCTTCCATGCGATGCCGTTGCTCCAACTCCACATGACGATGCCAAAGCCATACTCCGCCGGCGACAACAAGCATCGCCGCGATGGCCGGCAGAATCAAACGCCATGGCGATACCGGCTCCACCGAACGAACCGGAACAAGGGCGTCAGACCCCCGTGCCGCCGCCAAAATCGGCAGGAGATCATCGCCCAGCGTGCCTTTGAGGTATTTCCAGTCCGCGTAGTTTTCGTGCCGCTGGCGCGCTTCCAGAATTGTCTCATAGCTGCCAACAACGTCACCATCCGGTAGCACCGCCTGGCCGTCGCGAACCGCCAGATACCACCAGAGATCATCGGAAAGCTGGTAAATCCCAAGCCACGGCTGTTCCTGCGACTGTGCGATTGCCGCCGCCAGCGAGAAAATCCGCGTCGGCCTATCGCTCTCGACCGCAGGACAGAAACCGGCCTGGATGACCTGACTGGTGCCCCGGACGGCTACCCAATCCGCCCCGAGATCCTTGGCGTCCTCTCGAAGCTCTGAGAGCTTCGGGCGATCAGCAAATGAACGCCAAACAAGCCCAGCAATCCATTGCCGGTCGCCCGCCTTGATGATCCGGGCGCTTGTCATTGACCGGCGCCGGGCAGAGACGGCGGATAAGCAAGCGGGGCCGGCACGCTGACGGGCGCGGCGGACTCCTGCGGCGCTTGTGTGCTGGCTTGGGGGCTGGCCTGGCCGCTGACGAATGGCAGCGGCAGCAGATTGCCCCCCTTCATCACCCGGACCCCCGAGGCGGTCACATCATGGACGGTGAGGCCGTCGCCAAGGCCGAGGCCAGGCGTCGCCACGACCTCGCCACCATCCGGCATCATCAGCACGGCCGACAGCCGACTACCCCGCCCATCGATCGAGACGACGCGCGGCATTAACGCTTGGGGCGCTGGCGTGGCCGCCACTGGTTGCTGCGGCTGACCATACCCAATGCCTGGAAAACCCGTTGGCGTTGTCGGCGATGAACCGCTGCCACTCTTACCGGCATTAGATATACCGGCCTTAAGCTTGGCAATTTGAAGTTCCTGCTTGAGCACTGCGATCTGATCGTGCAGCGCATCGAGCTGGCTGATTGTGGTGCTCGGCGTTGATGGCGGCGTAGGATCGGCAAGCCCAAGCGAAGGGACCATCATAGAAATCGAGGACGCCAACAACAGCGCCGCTTTACGGACCATGATTTTATCTCCCTTGCTCATAGCGACCGCGCACTGACCACGATTGCGATCAGGGTTTTTTTCACCTGCGCATCGCCTCCCCCACCGAGGAACGTAAAGAACGGCGTGCCAACACCATTGTTTGTGGTGTTGCCATCGGCTTCCTTGTAGCCGGTGATCATCAGCGTGCTGCCCGAGCGCAGCGATGCCGACTGATTGACGACGGTATCTGTCGTGGTCGGCACCTGAATCGAAGCCCCGCCGCTGCTCACCGTCTTAAGGTTCACCAGCGACGAGATCGTCATGTTCATGCCGAGCAAAATCCGGTTGCCAACAACACGCGGCGTGACCGTTCCGGTGAAACCCGTTGTCACCGTTCCCGGTATCAGGCCCGTGGTGCTGCCCACGTTCGCCGCCTGATTGATCTGGCTTTCCGCCAGATACCCGGTTTGCTGCGCCACCTGGATTGCAGCCGGTTCGCCATTCAGCGTGACCCGCGACTGGCTGAACACTTGGCTGACATGGCCGAGCGTCGCGAGCGCCTGCACGGCCGCCTGCGTGCCGGCGAACTCACCCGCGGACCCTTGCGCCGTGTTCAGGATGGACGCACCAAACGAGAAGGTCGAGGTTCCCGAGGCCACCGCCGGGGCGGGTGCGCCGGCCAGAGACAGGCCAAACGACTTGGCCGCATTCTGGAAAGCGAGCGTCGGATTGAACCCATAATTCTGTTCGTTCGTGAGCTGAACATTGTAGATATGGATCGTGATCGCGACCTGCTTCGAGAGGGTTTGCTGTAAGGTCGAGACCCAACTCGCGACCTGGCTCACCTGGTCCGGCGTCCCCGTCACGGTAATCGTGCCGGAGGACGCATCCGCCGTCACCTTGGCGCCACCACTGACCGCCTCGGCCGTCTTTTCCATTCCTTTCCAGATATCCGTCGTAGACTTATTCGTGATCGACGTATTGCCGTTCGAGCTATTACCGCCCGACCCTCCGCCACCACCCGAACTCAGGCCGAGCGCGCCGGACGAGCTGGTGGCGCCCGCACTGGCGACGATCTTGCTTTCTGTCGTCGTTGTCGTCGGCAACGCCGGAATCAAAAATGTCCGGGACTCGATCTTGAATAGGGTTATCACGCCATGCTTGAGCCGCCACGACAATCCCGCGCGGGCGGTAATCGTATCAAGCAGGCCGCGCAACGTGCCGTGATAGCGCAGCGCCAGAGACGGCACATGCACAGTCTCCCCGTCGCTAGAAGCAGCCGAGAACAGCGCCGCCGGAGGCGGCGGTAGCGCTCCGGCCGATGCGGCGGCCGGCAACGCCGGAATGGCGTCAAGCCCGCTCGATGGTATCGACAGACCCGTGACCCGCACCGGCACCCCGGTTATATCGGTAATCCGGCCAGCCAACTCTCGGATCGAAAGCGGCTGGGCCGTAACCAGCGTTACGTTTTCAAGCAGCAAGGGGTTCGGGGGAGGTGCAATATGCACGGGCGGTCCCATCAGAAACGGCGCCGGCGTGGTCTTCACCACCTTTGGGTAATACGCCGAAGCGCCCTCCGCCTCGGCTTTCGCCTTGGCGTTCATATCCGCGGCTTGATGGAATGTCGCGCAGCCGGACAGAGCCGTCGCGGCGAGCAGAATTGTCCAGCGTTTCATTGATTAACTCCAGTCACAACGAGAGTGTGGTTGCCGCGATAAAAGGTGGCGTGAATGGGGGCGCCCTGTGCCGCCAGATCTTCGATGACCTGGCTCGCCGCGCCGGAGAACGTGCCTTGGAAATTGCTGGCACGCGGTACAGGCCAATCCTGCCCCACGTTCCAGATGACGTGCCAACCCGCGCTTTGACCCCATGCGCTAATCTGCCGGCCGACAAGCTGCCCCGCCGGCAGCGACCATGTGGGAAGCGGCGGGGGCACGGGCGGCAGCGGCGCAGCCACAACCGCATTCGGCGGCACGGGCAGCGACGGCACGGAAACAACCCCGCCAAGAGTGTGCGGGGCGGTCGAGGATACTGGCAATGTTCCCAGCAAGGATTGCGGCTTGTGCGACGAACCGCTGGCCGGGCCATCGTTTGCTGGCGCCGTCACCAATTGCTGATGGGAAAGATGGTTATGTTGCAGAGGCTCCGCGACCCACATCGCATGATGGGTTTCCGGCGCTGCATCGTTGCCTGCCTCGGCGGATAAAGATGCGACCGATTGCCAAGGCTTAATGACGAGATCGCGTGTGATCATCACGTCAAATTTGTAGCCTTGCCGAATTTTGAGCGTCGGCGCGATGCCAATATCCCGGTTGATCAGGTTTTGGCCGGTCTGACCCAGTTGCTGCCCGAGAGACCCGGCGATAACCTGCTGACTCGAATAGGTGCTGGACGGCGATGCCTGCGGCTGGGAAAGTTGCACGCCAGCCGAAAAAACCGACATCAGCAAGGCGTCGCCAAATATCCGGAAATAGTGATTATTCACCTGGTCATGAAAACCGGCATAGCCGCTGGGGCTTGACCCCGGCATTGAATCGATATCGAGGCTCGATCCGTCCGGATAAATGATACGGTTCCACACCACGAGCACGCGGCTTTGGCCGTTTGCGACCTGATCGTCATACGTGCCGATCAGCTCGGCCCCTTGTGGCACCAACACTTGCGACCCGTCCGGGGTATTGTAGACATTGCTGGCGACCCGCGCGAGGATCTGCCCCGGCAGATCACTATCGATGCCCGTCTCCATCACCGCCGGAATCACGCTGCCAGCGCGCAGAACATTCGGCGATATCGGTGCTTCGCGGCCTGTCGGCAGATAGTCCGGATTACCGCGCAGCTTCCCGAGATAGGATGATTTTTGTGCAGCCGAAAGCGCGGCGGATTCACCTGCGGAACCGCCGTCGAAGGATACCGCCCCATCTCCTGCCCCGCCTTCGTTCGGCGTCAAACTCGCACCTGGCGTCGTGCTGTTGATCATGCCCGCGAGCGGATTACCGCCACCAGCGGGCGTGAACGACGCTGGCGTCGTCGCAACCGATCCAGCGGCACCAGGACTACCGCCGCTCGATGCCGCCAGCCCTGACGAAAGCGCCCGGCGCCGCTGATCGGTCATTTTTTGCGTTTGCTGAATAACACCCGACACATATTGAACCCAGGCTTGTTGCACGATCTGCTGCGTTGGGCTGACGGTTTTATTTTGGTTGGCAAGCGCCGTCGTCCTGGCCCCTGCCCCGGTATTCTTTCCATTACCCGGTGGAGGCGCCTTCGGCGTGGTTGCGGGCGGCGTCGCGCCGCCTTCCGCACGCAACCGCGCCATTATTGCCGACGACGTAGCAGCCGCCTCTTGTCCCGTGCCTTGAGCTCCCGACGATACCGCTGCGGCAGGGGCCGGCTTCTTATGCACACGAACATACGTGCCATCCGCCACCACCAACGCCATGACACCCGCCGCGCCCACGCCGACAACAGCAATCATCGGAGACAGTCGCCGCACCTGTGACGATCTTTTTTTACTTGTCGGTGTTAAGCTGATGCCCCCATTGCCAGGGGGGCGAGTATTTCCGCTCATCCGGCCCGCCCGACTGTGATTGGCGAAACCGGCACCAGCTTGCCAGACTTATCCGGCTGATAGGCCCGCGTCAGCACCTCATTGTTGGTCCACACGCGCAACAGAACCGATTGGTCGAAGGGTGACACGGCATAGCGAACATTGATGCCGGTATGGCTGGATACACCAAAACCCCGCGCACGAAGCGCCGCATCCAGCGTAGTGCCGAAACGCTTGCCGGCCGAACCAGAGGCCGGTTGCAACATTACGGTGGTGTGCGCCGGTGGTAGCGCGTGGGCCACCAATCCGGTCAGGTTTGCCGCAATCTGCTGATTTTTGATCGATGTCGGCACAGACACAAATGACCCCGCGCCCATAGACGTTGCGCAGCCACTCAAGCCGAGCATCGCGACCAACATCGCTTGCCGCGCCCGCATCAGAACCTCCGCCCTGTATATCTGATCCGCACCGCGCGCTGACCCGATCCGACGCCGGCGATCAGTTCGGCCCGCGTCAACACACGATCGACAATATAGACGGACCCATCGACCCGGTAATTGACCAGCTCGGTTTTTCCATTGCTACCAAGAGCAAGCAAGACCGGCGCCGTCGTAACCAGCATCTTGTCGGGGAAGTCGATGTAAGTTTTGGTGCCATCGGTATAGACCCGCACCGGGCGCCAATCCGGATTGGCGCCACTCAGCCGATAATTGAAATCGAGCTTCGCAACAGACTGGCCGGACGGTAGCAGATTGTCTGTCTGCTCCTTATCCATTTTGGCGTGATAGGCGGCCCAGGCGGCCTGCACATCGCTAGGATATTGGAAGGACACCACGGGCATCCACCGCTGCCGATCCGAAATGAGCTGGATTGTGTAGGTTCGCCGATTGGTAGAGATCACCATGTCCGTCGAAAGACCGGAGTTGACGGGCTTGATCAGAACATGGGTGACGGCATCAGAGCCGTCGCCACTCACGGCAGGTATTGCCTGCCATTCCGCTGAATCACCGATATTGATCTGCTTCACGACTTCGCCAGGTTGCAGGCGAACATCACAAACGCGCAGCGGCGCACACACCAGCGTTGGCAACGTAGCGCCATAGCGAAACTGGACCGCGCCATTGCTGCCAGGTGTCGGCAGGTTATGGGAGCCGGCCCACGCTTGACTGATCCGCAAGCCAGCCGCCGCTTTCGCCCCGAGCGGCACCACCTTGTTCGACAGGAGCGGAATGGGTGGCGGCAGCTCATTCGGGTTGATTGCCGGCACGGCTTGTTGGGCCAAGGCCGAGGCCGGCACCATCATACATGCGGCCACGATGGCCCAAACATTACGCATCAGTTTACGCTCCGCGACCACGAGAAATTCGTGATGTAAATGCCCATGGGATTCTTCATGATGGCCGATGCGGAGGCCGGCGGCTCGATTTTGATCGTGATGATCGCCGACCAGTTCTCAGTATTGTCAGTCCCATCGTGACGGCCGCGATCATCCTCTGTCCAGGTCACGCGATAAACATTCGGCGATATCGGCAGAACATCATGCACATTGACCGACACCGCATCGTCATGGCTGCGCTTGTAGGGATTGTTCTGTTGAAGCCACTGATTGAGAGACACGAATGCCTGGCTGTCCGGTGCGATCGACGTATAGGCGTCACCGAGGATCGTGGTTTCAGCCCGCGGATCGTGGAACACAGATCTGACATCGAAAACCCAGCGCGCGAGCTGGGCTGCGATAACGCGGCCATCTTCTGGCGGTGCTTCGGTCAATGGCGCAACCGCCACCGCATCGCCCAGCTTGTTCACTCGCACGACAAACGGCACAAACCGACTTTGTGAGGACCGATACCCGGCCCACCCGACCGCGACGAATGCCACGGCCAGCGCACCGAGGGCGACCATGCGCCATTGCGCGGCCTGTTTGACGAAATCGCCATAGCGTTCATTCCACTCGCGTCGACCTTCCAAATAAGGGCTGGCCCCATCAGACGATGGGGCCAGCCTGTCGAAGTCTGCCGAGGTTTCCTGAAAAACTGGCGGTTGCCGACGAGTTAGAGGATTACGCATGGTCTATACCTTACGATAGCGGGCGGCGATTGTCACTATGATTTCGCACAATTTCGGCTGATTTTTCTCATTTCATCGGCTATAGCGCACGCCATTTATGGGTCCGGTGTCAGGCGGGGAACGTCGGATTTCAATGTGTTCGCGCTACGAATGCGACGCGCCATCCGGCCGCCCATCGTGCCGCCACGGGATGCTGGATCGCCTTCTAGGCGGCCCTGCATATCCGCCATCGCCGCACGTCCAAGGATACCTGCGGTGCGGGCCATCAATTGGCCCTTACCCATGCTCGCCGCGCCACCACCGGCTGCGCCGGCGGCGCCACCTTCACCGGCGCCTCCACCTGCCGCCGCGCCCAATGCGCCGGCCGCGCCTTCTCCACCGCTTGCGGCTGCCGCCAATTGTGCAGCTTCCCCAGCCGCGCCCGCTAGTCCTGCGCCGCCCATAGCTACGGACGCCGCACCTGCCGCTGCACCTGCCAATGTCGCGGCTAATTCGCCGCCACGACAAACAGCCGCTCCACTGATTACACTTTGGATGAGGTCAGGTATCTTTTTAACCAGCGCGACAAATACTACTGCGGCACCAACAAGAGATAAATCAGACGCAAGAGTTGCGTGTAACGCATTTTTTGCAAATGACTCTATAACAGTTTGTCCTACGCCAACAATTATCAACATAACGAACAATTTCGTTGCTACAGATATAACGTAATTTACCATTTTCATCATATACCCGCTGGTCCAGCGTGAAGGCCCCAAGCCCATAAATAGCATACCGATGACAACAGCGATTTTTGATTCGATCACGACAAAAAGAATATCTGCCGCTATGGTCGCGAACATAAATATTATGATTATCGCACATATAATCATCGCGAGATCCGTCGGGATCGCTGATAGTTTATAGATTAGACTATTAATAACATCCGTGCCGATCTGCATTCCAGATGCGAATATATTTCCGGCATTTGCAGCGGAACCTGTTGCCGCTATCGAAGCGGCATCGCGAAGTCCATTCACGACATCATTTGCCAACGATACAAAATGGGTCATCAAATAATAAAGGAAGCCGACAGACACCCCTTGCTGTATTAACTCAACCACCCAATCGGCAATATCTCCCCGTCCTAACACCTACGGCATTCACACATTTTTCTTGCTGTTTGAGTTGGGCTCTGATTCTCGATGATCTCTGCAGTGATGGGGAACGAGATGGCGGTTCGAGGCGGAGCTTTGGGACATTTTGGTGATGCGCGGCGCGCGGCGATCGGCAACACACTGGTTGAGCGGGTAGTGGAAACTGGCTCTCTGGTCATACGCAAACTCGGGGGCACGCGGGCGCGGGAGATTGCGATCCATCGGTTCCTTTCGGCCCCCTCGGTGACGTGTGGCGAGATGGTTGAGACGCTGGCGCATTGCACGGCAGTGGCCTGCAAGGGGCGTCGGATTGTGGCGGCGCAGGACACGACAGAGATCAATTTTGCCGGCCGCGAGGAGCGTCGTCGGGGCCTTGGTCCGGCCGGAGATGGCGTATCGGCGGGGTTTTTCCTGCACCCGGTGATTGCGATCGACAGCGAGACGGAGGCGGTGCTCGGCCTGATCGACGCGAAAATATGGACCCGTTCTGATGGGTTCGATCCGACACCTGCGCGTGAGCGGGCGTTGGAGGACAAGGAGAGTGTGCGATGGTTGGAGGGCGCTTCACACGCCGCTGACCGCCTGACCGATGCCGCCTCGGTCGTGGTTGTGGCCGACCGCGAGGGTGACATCTATGCGGGCTTTGCCAGGCGTCCGGCGTCGATCGAGATGATCGTCCGTGCTGCTCAGGATCGTGTTCTGGATGACGGTAGACGCCTGTTTGCCGCCCCCGAAGCGTGGCCTGAACTGGTCCGCAGCGAGGTGCGCGTCGCGCCATCGCGCACCGGCATTGCCGCACGGGTTGCGACCGTGGCGCTGCGTGCTGGAACGGTGACGATCTGCCGTCCGCGCCATGGCGGTGACGTGGGCGGACCAGCGCATCTGACCCTGACCATGGTGGAGGCGCGCGAGGTCGACTGGAATGGCGAAGGCACCCCGCTCTTGTGGCGCCTGCTCACCACGATCGAGACCATCGACGCTGACGGTGCCGCCGAAATCGTACGCCTCTACCGGCTGAGATGGAGGATTGAAGAGGTTTTCCGGTCTTTGAAAAGTGACGGTCTCAGGCTTGAAGAAACCCAGATGCAAGATGCCGGACGGCTGTTCAAGCTGGCCTTGATCGGCCTCGCCGCAGCGACCCGCACCGTACAACTCGTCGATGCCCGCGACGGCAGCGACCGGCCGGCAACCGACGTCATCGATCCCGGATTACTCCCGGCCGCCGATGCCATTGCCCCCACTCTCGAAGGCAAGACACCGCGGCAAAAAAACCCCCATCCACCGCGATCCCTCGCATGGCTCGCCTGGATCATCGCCCGCCTCGGCGGGTGGAATTGCTACTACAAGCCGCCAGGACCAAAGACCATGCGCGCAGGGTGGGCAACCTTCGCTTCCATGGCCACAGGCTTCATCATCGCAGCTCAATCAAATCCGTGAATCCCGTAGGTCCTAACACGAGGCGACTAGCTGACCATGCGACTTCAATGGCGGCTAGGACAAAAAATAAATCCTCCGCGAGTTGTTCCAAGCGCTGCGCCATGGGCGCGGCTGCTTGCTTATAGACATTGATGATTTGGTTCATTACGTCCGCCGGAGCTAGGCCGGCGGCATAACTACCAGCCGGCGGGGTGGCGGCGTGGGCGGCACCTGGCAGTGATAAAATCCATACCGCGACAAAAAAAACGCCAATGAACAACAGATGCCGCTGGTTCATCAGTCGTTTTCTCCATTAAACTTGACTGGCGGCGCTGCCAACATATTCTTTTCTTGTGCTTTGGTCGCTGTCTTGCAGACCCCGCTATTATTAGACGGTCCACAACGCCTTAATGTTTCTGATAAATGGTGCGGATGTTGTCTATACCACGCCACAGAGTGCGTTTTATGGCAACCAGCTAACGATATGGTCGCGAGCACGAGCACAATCACCTTCTTCATCAGTCATTCTCCCCATTGAACGTGATTGGAGGTGCCGCATCTTCTTGTTGCGCTGCGGCTGCTCCCTCTTGTTCACTAAGCGCCGCCTGTTCCTGCGCACGATCCGCGCTCGACAGAAGCGCATTCTGTTCGGTGAGCTGGCTCGCAACATTACCGACGAGCTGGTTCGTGGCCTGGATTGCCGCCGTCGGACCCGGTGCGCCGGCGGACTCATTCTCAGCCGTGGAGATCGAGTTTGATATTTCCGGCTGCGCTTGCGCAATCTGGTCCTGGATCTGCATCGCACTGGTAATCGCCTGCCGGTTCTGCACCTGCATCGCCGCAATCGCCGACTGCATCTGCATCGGGGTCTGACCGGTAAAACTCGTCGGATATGACTGGTTCAGATTGCTCAACAGGCTGGCGCTGGTTTGCTGGATGCCCTGGATCTGATTGATCAGCCCCGAAGTCTCACCCACGACCGGCAAGAGATTGCCAAGGGCAGATTGCGGCAGGCTTTCGAGCATCGCCTTTTGGGCTTGCAACTGCTGTTCCAGGTTGCTGATTTCCTGCGCGCCCTGGCTGACCTGCTGTATCAACTGCCCGTAACTGGCGCCGTCGAATACGGCAATCTGCGCATAGGCGGGGCCAGACATGCCGGCCACAACCGCCAGCGCCCCGGCCGCCATCGTGGCACGCTTAATCAAGATATTCATCATAACGAACTCCCTCCTGACGTAACCAATGCAACGCCCAGCCCTCGCGATCGCGCGCTGCCATCGCCTTGACCGCCTCCACACTCGGCTTATCGCTGACCGTCACGAAGGCCCGAGCAACTGGCCCCAGGGCCAGATCAATCAGGCGCCGCCCTTCCGGGCCGGTGACGTAATACTCGCGCTTCCGCTCCGCCTGGCGCACGAGCTGGATTTCCGTCTCATTGAGGCCGAGCTGGGTGTAGAACTCGATGATCCCATCCTTCGCCGCCTCGGGGTTCGGCAGCAGGATCACGCGCGGGCACGACTCACGCAGCACATCCATCATGCCCGACCGCTGCGCATCCGAAAGCGATTGTGTCGCAATGACCACAGCGCAATTCGCCTTGCGCAGCGTTTTCAACCAATCGCGCAGCTTCTCCCGGAACACGGGATGCCCCAGCATCACCCACGCCTCATCGAGCACCAGAAGTGCCGGCTGGCCGCGCAAGCCTTTCTCAAACAGGCGAAACAAATAAAGCAGCGTCGGTATCACCGCCCGCTCGCCCATCTCCATCAGATCGCCAATTTCAAAGACCTGGAATTGCGCCGAGCCGTAGAGCTGATCCGCCTGCCCATCGAGCAGCGGTCCCATTGGATGTGTCAGCGTGTAGAATTTCAACGCATCCCGGACATCAGCATCCTGGACCGTCGTGACAAAATCCGTGATCGAGCGGCTGCCCGCGTCGCGCAAAAGGTTCAGCGCCCGGATAATCTCATTGCGCTGCGCTGGCGTGCAGGACGCATTGGATTGCAGCCGGTAGCAGGTCTCCACCCACTCACTGGCCCAGGCAACATCCGACTCACTCGACAGATCCCCCAACGGACAAAGCATCCCCGAGGCCCCGCCATCATCCCCATTGGGGTTAATCTCGAAATGCTGGCCGCCAGCGGCCAGCACCGTTGCCAACATTGACCGGCCCTTGTCGAACGCCACCACCGATGCCCCCGGATACCGGAGGAACTGGACGGCAATCGTCGCCAAAAGGACCGATTTACCCGCACCCGTTGGCCCAAAGATCAGCGTATGGCCGAGATCATCGACATGCAGGTTAAGGCGGAACGGCGTCGTGCCGCCCGTCGCCGCATAGAGCAGCGGCGGGCTATCCGGCGGATAGAACGGACACGGCGCGAACGGCTTGCCAGCCCATACGCTGGATAGCGGCAGCAGGTCGGCCAGATTTAGCGTGTGAATCAATGGCCGGCGCACATTCGGATAGGCATGGCCCGGCAAAGTGCCGTGCCATGCCTCGACGGCGTTCGCCGCCTCGATCCGCGCCGCAAAGCCGAGACGGCCGACCTCGCGCACCACAAGCCGGGCTTGTTCTTCCAGATCATCCCACCGCGGCCCGATCATCACGATGACCGGCGTATAGTAGCCATAGGTGACAAGGCCGCCCTCGGCATGACCACGCGCGCGCGAGGTTTCCGCCGCCATCTGCACGGCATCCTCATTGACCGGCGCATTCGGGATTTTCAGAAGTTGGGCCTTGAAATCACGAATTTTGAAGGCCCACCGCTTGCGGTATTTTTCCAGCTCGCTGGTCGCTTCGCGCGCATCCAGGAATATGAACCGAGATGACCAGCGCGTGCTCATTGGCAGCCCGTCCAGCAGATCGAGGATGCCGGGATGCGATTCAGCCGGAAACCCTTCAAGGGCGACCGAGCAGATATAATTCTCGCCCAATTTCGGGGTTTCCCCCGTCCAGAAATCTCGCCCGCCGATCAACGCATCCAGATAGAAACCGGGCAGATTCAGGGAGGCGGGTTCGCCCGTGAGGGTCGAATAGAGATGATCGACCAGGCTATCCCGCCGCTGCACCCGGCCATAGCCATCATCGATCTCGTATCGGCCGAACCGGGCCAGCCCGAGCACTTGGCCGGCCGCATCCTCGAATTGCGACATGGCCCGCTTGAACTGCATCAGCGCCAGGTCGCCCGGCGCGCGTTCATCCTCGCCCGCATTGCTATACATGAACTTTTGCAAACGCCGCCCGATCTTCGATGCCGGTTTCCACTGAAAAACGATCGTGTGGCGCGTATCGTAGAACGTGCCTTGCGAGCGGAACTGGCGTTCCCGCTCTCGATCGATCATCCGCGATATCTTGTCCGGGAAATGACTGGCATCACGCGGGGGGTAGGATTCGACCGGCTCACGGATCGCATCGATCCACACCGCCCAGCCCGCGCCGAACCGCGAGAGAGCACGGTTCACCCTTGCGGTCAGGTCATTATATTCCTCGGGCGATGCCGCGAACATATCAGGCGGGCTATATTCATAGCCCATCAGCAGCGAACCATCCTTATTCACGACAATGCCGTCATCGACCACAAATCCCCAATTCAGGATGTCGGGCAGGCCGGCCGCAGTGTCACGGTAGGGCTTGAGACTCAGCATCAGAGTTGCTTCCGGATACGATCATCGACGCGCGCCGGACGTGACCGGGGCGAATAATAGGCGCGATAGGCCCGCGCCCGCCGATAGACCTTGAGAAATTGAGGATCGATCTTAGCCAGCCAGCGCAACATCGCCGTGCCGAACACGCCGAGCGACACGCCGACCACGACGGAGAAAATTGTCTGCGTCGTGACCGGCAGGCCAACCGAAAAAACGATGAGACCCAGCATCAGATCGCGTTCGCCGCCCGCGATCAAATGCGGCCGCCAGAGCGCGCGATGGATCGGCAGGCGACGGAGCGCCATCAGATCACCGCGCCGGAAAACAAGGCGACGATCTGCGATGCGCCGAGCAATAGCGAGCCCGCCATCACGACGTAAAGCAGCCGACGCATGAACTCGCTCATCTCACCGAAGAACACGAGGCCAGCACCCGCCATGACCAGCCCGATCATCGTGATTGCATAGGCGAACGGGCCGGTGATCGTGTTCTCGATCGACTGCAACGGGCTCATGAAGGGCAGGTTGCTGCCCCCACCGCCCGCGCTCGCCGCCAATGCGGCACGCGACATCGCCGCCATTACCGCAGCCGACAGCCCGGCCCGCGCCGACAAGCGGCGCACGCGATCAAAAAGTCTCATCCTCATCTCCATTGTTCCGCACGAGCGACCACCGCTTGCGCTCTCCACATGACCGGCGCCGCTCACGCGGCCGCCGCTCCACCTGCCAGCTCGCCGCCAGCGGTCCATGCGCACGAGCCCGTCGCTCATGCGGCTTGATCCCATTCCAGGTCATAAGAATTGCCATTCCAGCCGGCGACCGTTGCTATGCCCTGCACCCGCCGCGCCCCATCTTTGGTCTTGGCAATGGTGACGATGACATCGATGGCCTCACCGATCAGCTCGAACGCCGATCCGGTGAACGCCTCGGCCACCAGAAATTCCAGGCGACGGAGCGCCGCCCGTGGATCATCGACATTGCTATGCACCGTCGCCACCCCGCCGGGGTGGCCCGTCGTCCAGGACTTGAGCAGGGTCAGGGCGGCCCGGTCACGGACCTCGCCGACGATGATCCGGTCAGGACGCTGGCGCAGCGCGTGGCGTAAAAGCCGGTCCATCGGTGCCGCCTCGCTGGTCCTCATGGCGATCACGTTTTGAGAGGCGCATTGCAACTCCCGCGTGTCCTCAAGAATCGCCAGCCGATGCTCCGGCGTCACCCGTGCGATATAATCGATGGTCGCGTTGGCGAATGTCGTCTTGCCCGACCCGGTGCCACCGCTGACAAGAATGTTTTTTCGATCAGCGATCGCGGCTGTCAGAATATCCATCTGCCGGACCGATATGATCCCATTGTCGCGATAGGTTTCCAGCGGGAAAATTCGCTTCGCCGGAACACGAATAGAAAAACACGGCGCTTCCACCACAGGCGGAATCACCGCACTAAATCGTGATCCATCAAGCGGCAGCTCACATTCAAGGATCGGGCTGTCGCGCGTCAGAGTCGTCGGAATTGTTGAGGCCACCGTCGCCATCAGGCTCTCCGCCTGGCCCGGTAGCATGGTGCCGACCTCGACCATCGGTTGGCCGAGACGTTCGGCCCAAAGCCGCCCGTCGGCGTTCAGGATGATCTCGATGACATCATCCTGTGAAAGCAGGTCGCAAACCTGCGGGCCAAGCTCTCGCCGGAGCTTATCATGAACCCGCTGTGTTACCTCGCGCGACGCCGACATGATCCGGATACCTCCGGATCGTAGTCTATAGCTAATGGTCTAGGGGGTCAATCAGTTCGACGCAAAAATAGATCGGCGACCCTGATTTCCAAGGCATGTGCTACTCTAGCGAGTGTGTCAAGCGTCGCATTGTTCCGCGCATTCCGCAAATTGGAGATAAGAGCGGCGTTCAAACCCGTCAGACGGCCCAACTCGGGATTCGTTAAATGCAATTCCTGCATTCGTCGATTGACCACATCGGCGATCAACATTCGTTCAGTTAAAGCGGGTTCTCCCCGGCTCGGGGGCCGATTCGGCAACGCATCCTCCATAGAGTCCAATGCCCCTCGGTCAACCACAGATGCCGCCCCATGCGACCGTGATTCCCCGACAGGCTGGGCTCCTGTATGACACAAGATACCTTGCCTGTATTGGACTCAATATGATTGCATTCATTTCATCTTGCCGCTGTTCGTAATACCGAAATTGAGCAACAGTCACCATATGTTCGACACGACGGCACGCCCTCACCATCATAGATTATCCCGGAAATACGCCCTTTTTCCCGCAATCGTCAAATCGTCTTTAGACGATGATTGATTGACTTTTTTGCCGGTTTGCCGCATTGTCTATATGCCCTTTTAGGAAAGGAACCGGAAATGCCGCTTTATTGCTGCCTATTTCCCCAGGCCGCCGTCGCACCAACGTCCCTCGCCAGCATCGGACGGCGCTTCGCCGTCGATGCACGCCTTCGCCAAGATGAAACACTCGGCCTGATCGAAGCGGCCACCATTGCTGTCGCCAGCCACTACGCCATCGCCTGGCGCGATGCCCTCGCCGGCCACACCGACACCATGCCCCGGCTCGGCCTGAAATTCCGGCAGGAAGGGCGGTTTCACATTCTCTACCGCCCAACTGGGCCGCTGCTCGACCCGGCCGACTGGATGTTGACCGCCCCTCCGGGAGAAACCGTCTCGATCGATCAGAACCGCGCCGCCCGCGAACGCTTCATCTACGCCCACCGCCGCGAGGATTACTCCCCCTACGATACGCTTGCCGCGCGCCGGAAACGCGCCGCTCGCCTGCCATTCAATGAGATCGCTGACGCGATTTGGGGCATCGCTACCCGCGATGCACTCGAAGCCGCAAAAGAGTTCGGCCCCGTCTGCGCCGGGGCCGAACTCGTTCCCCTCGCCCAAACCGCACCGCTCATGCCTCGGACCGACGATTCCACACCAGCAGGGCACCGGTGCGCTGACGCTCCCGCTAACCTTGATTCCATTCTTGGAGACTGACAAATGAACGAAGAATACGAGATTGAACTACCCGGCGATGCCGTTCCCGACGATATAGAAAACTATCTCGAAAAACTCCCTCAAATGACAGTACAAGTCCGAATCGATCAGGCCACTGCCTCTTTTTTAGAATATGATTTCTTTAACTGGTCCAAAACGCGTCCCTCGGTGCTGCCACCTGATCAACGTGATAAAATAAATGACCTGCTCGACACAGCCGATTATCTACGTTTTTCTTGCATGAGCCCGCACCTGAAACAGATTTTATGGAAAGGCGTGCGATTCTATTACGGCTTGTCCGAACAGGAATTTCCATTCCCGGATTCACTCAAAAATAAGCGCGTTTCCGTCATTTCCAAAAAAACCCGCGACCTACTTCCCATCACCGGAATTATTGCCGTTATCATTTTCGCTTCTTTCGTAGGCGCCTTGATAGGGAACACCGTTGGGACAATCCATTCCCGTCATGATTCATCCTATCCATCCGAGGCGTCATTGCTGAGTTCGCCCCCCCAACCAATTTTCGGCCACGAAACCGCCGACACTGCCGAACGAGCTTCCGCCGAACCAAAACAAAACCCCACGGTCACCGCCTCTCAATCTCAACATTGAGCGGCGTTAAACCCTGGTGTGTTTTTGAAGCCAGTCGCCTTGGCTTTCGCGTGCCGTTCCTGGTTCGCCCCTCAATCGTCCTCTCAATGGTGGATAATCCGGGACAAAGAACGATGACAACGGAACAGCTACCTCGCTTGCCGAAACCATAAAAGGATTCGCTATGCCGACTGCAATCCCCCGTGAATACAACCCACGTGACCATTTCATCGCATTTTGCTGGCTGCACGTGCCAGACGATCCCATGAGTCCGACACAATTCGTCAAAGTCGTGGCCGATGAAAACCCCTTGGACACGTATGGCTCTATCGACGAATGGGTTATTCTGAAAGCGCCCTCGCTATGGGCTGCCAAATACGGCACTGACCTTACCACGCTTGGTGCTTATCTGCCCTTCGAGGGTATGCCGTCAGATGACGCTCCCCTGGTTGAGTCAGGCTGGGCCGAAACAATTATGGCCGGCGCCCACATCTTCGATGCCCCCTCGCCATTAACCGACGCCGAGACAAGTTTTCTGCGATCGATGGCAGGAAGAACAATCGCCGACGTGAGTTTGGCGGATCTCTGGATCATGATGACGGTGGCTGGCTGGCGGCCCGGAATGATCACACGGGGCATTATGCCGACCAGCGACGAAGCTGAGCGTTTATGCGCGTTCTATCGGGAAGGCGGTAAGGCGATGGACCCGATGGACGATATGAACCTCGAAACGACCATCCTTGGCGCGCTCGATCTCGCAGGAGCCACCAATCCCCTGCAATTAGGACTGTCATTGCTTCCGAAATTGGAAGACTGGCTGCACGAGACCTAAAATGAGCAGAGATACGGGGAAGATAGGGGCGCGTCAGGCGGCAAAGAAGCCGCCTGACCGGGCTCTACTCCGCTACGCTCCACCAAGCCCCCTACAGGGTCTCGGCCCTTCGGGTAACGATCCCTCGCGCAACGGCGGCACCGACCTGGGGATAACCAATCAGCCAGTGAGGGCCTTACAACGGCAACCCGAAGGCCACCGCCCGTATCACCGTCCGTATCGGAGCCAGACCGACCGGCGCGAAGAACATCCCGCCGTCACGAGAAGCAAACACCGACAGGGCACCGGGCTCCCACAGAACGAGGACTATTCACCCCCCTCCTTGGCGTCATCCATCTCAACCGTGTCG
>NZ_JAWXYB010000007.1 GCF_033842475.1 Acidiphilium acidophilum
GTCGTTATGCGGCGCGCATGATTATGTAGAGTCCTAAGCCGGCGACGCGGGGACCGCTTGGAATCCGGCCCCCTTTGCTCAGCATAATTTTTGGTGTTGCCGCTGCCCCGTGAGCATGGCGATAACCTTGTCCGGCGGTCTGAACTTGCCTGGCTGTAGCGTCGGCCCGCCGGCGGCTCCCAATGCTTCGAGTTTTTCGGTGGGGTCTGCGCGCAGGTAGGCCTCGGTGCTTTGGAGGCTGGCATGGCCCAGCCACAGGGCTACTTTCCGAACGTCGTGCGTGGCCTGCAGCATATGCATTGCGCAACTATGACGCAGAACATGAGGTGTTACTCGCTTGGTCGCGACGGACGGTAGGCGCAGGGCGGCGGTGGCCACATGCTTGTCGAGGATGTATTCGAATCCGGATCTGGTCATGGCCCGGCCGGCGGCGTTGAGAAATAGCGCCCCATCTTGCTGCTGCTGACGGACAGCAAGCCAAGCCCGGAGCGCGACCACGCTCTCCTTCCACAGTGGAAGCACGCGCTCCCGACGACCTTTGCCCATCACGTGGATCGTACAAGGATTTTGCAGATCGAGTTGATCTAGGCATAGTCCGACCAACTCCGAGACGCGCAGTCCGGCCGCAAAGGCGAGATGGAGCATCGCACGGTCTCGGGTGCCGGATAGAGTCTTGGGATCCGGCGCGTTGATCAGGGCCTGAATCTCCGCCCGGGTCAGCGAAGCGACCAACGCTTCGTCGGTTTTCTTCATCGGGATCGCGCGGACCCGAAGCGATTGATCGAGACAGGCTGGCACACGATACTCGATGAATCTGAAGAACGACCTGATCGCCGCCAATCGAGCATTGCGGGATCGCGCCGTGTTGCCGCGATCCTGTTCGATGTGATCGAGGAATGCCAGGATCATCGGTACACCGATGTCCTCGACCTCCAACCGCGACGGCCTCTTGTGAAGTCGCCGCGCCGCGAATATCACAAGAAGTTGAAAGCTGTACGCATAAGCATCACAGGTGTGAGGACTGGCGCCCTGATCGCGTGGCAGGTGCTCGCCGAGAAACAGGGATAGGGGTGGTGCGAGCGCGGTCATATCACACCTGTCCGGCCGAAGTCTTCACCGGCATCGGCGATCTGTGCCATCAGGCCGGGCGTGGCCTGAAGATACCAATAGGTATCGCTGACGTGGGCGTGACCGAGATAGGTGCTGAGAGCGAGGATGTGGCGCGATACAGCGTCGTCATCGCATGGACACTGTTCGAGCGACCGCACGGCGAAGCTATGTCTCAGGTCGTGGATGCGCGGCCCCGACTGGCCGGGCCCGCCCCGCAACCCGATCTTGCGCGAGATCTGGCGGAACAACGCGCTGACGGTATCATAGCAAAGCGGAGTTCCGGCGTTAGATACGAACAGGACAGCGGCGCACGTGCTGATCGGCAGGCGGGCCGAGAGATACCGATCAATCGCGGCGCGCGTCGTAGGATGCAGCGGAATTAGTCTGCTCTTCTTGAACTTGGTCTTGTTGATGATCAGGCCGTCGTCGGTGACATCGGAGAGCCGCAAAGCGAGAGCTTCCGATATCCGCATGCCGGTCGCGGCGAGTAAGCCGAGCAGCGTGACGTATGTAAGCGGTCGAAGCGTGGCGGCGGGCCCAAGCGAAGCCGCCTGCTGCATCAATTTGCCAATCTCTTCGGCGGAATAAATGTATGGCTTTGTCCGCCGAAAGATGCCTCGACCGAGCGCGTCAGCGGCGGGCACCTCGTGGCCGCCGTCCTCGGCGTGCATAGCGATAGCAAATCGACGCACCGTAAGAAGCCGGTTGCGTCGCTGCTCGGGGGAGGGCGCCTCGACTGCCCACGCGATTACCCGATTGCTCTTGATAAAGTTGTCGCCGTGGCGCTCCGCGTAAGCCACGAACATGCGCAACAAGATGCGCTGCGTCCGGAATTTGAAGCCCAGTACCTCATGAAGCGCGACATGACGGGAAAGATCATCGCTCAGCATGCCACATCTCCCGGCCAGGGCTGCGCGACCTGCATCAGCATGTTCAGATCAACCTTGGCGTAAACGGTTGTGGTGTCCAAAGACCTGTGACGCAGAACGGCGCCCACTGATTGGAGAGTTGCGCCTCCGCGGAGCATATGTGTCGCCGCCGAGTGCCGTAGCAGGTTGGCGCCGTGTGATGGGGGATTGTCGATGCCGGCACGCTTCAAAGCCAGAGCGACGATGTGGGAAACCGTGGGGGACGATGCGAATGGCCGAAATGGCGCATTTGACCTCAAGAACAGGCGGTCGCTATCGACCAAAGGGCGCGCGCCATCGAGATAGCCGAGCACGGCGTCGCCGGCGTCCTGGGGCATGGGAAGACGGGTCTCGCGGCGTCCCTTGCCCTTCACCCGCAACGTCGCTGAAGACCAATCGATGTCCCCCAGGCGCATCTCTAGAATGTCGCCTGCGCGCAGTCCCAGGCGCGCGAGGAGGAGCAGAATAGCTCGATCGCGGACGCCTCGCCCGGTACGAAGGTCACAAGAAGCAACCAGCCTCTCGACCTCATCGGGCGACAGATAGCGCGGCAATGATGAGAGTCGCCATTGGGGAATGTGTGGCACGGCGTGTTCAAGCCCCGGCCGACAAAGATCGGCGGAGGCCAGAAAGCGCAGATATCCACGCAGGGCGGTCGT